>JAYYRS010000591.1:0-8395 GCA_036126975.1 Myxococcota bacterium | reverse complement strand
CTCACCCAGTCCGGCATGGACCCGGGGGAGGCGTTGCAGTTCGACCGGATGGTGCACGACGCGTGGGGCGTCCCCGGCAAGCAGCTGCGGATGATCATGGAGTTCCGCAGCACCGACCATCACTACCATCCGGGTCACGGCAAGCGGCAGAATCCCTACCTCGGCAACGTGGCGGACACGTGGCTGTCCTGCTTCCGGGACGGCACCGACCACCTCGACACAGGCCTGCGCTCCCAGGTGTTCAGCCACGCGGTGGACAACGAGAATCGACGATTTCTCACCCGGTTCTCGACGCAGCGGTTCTTCCCGGGAGAAGAGGGCCCGCTTCCGCCGATGCGCGTCGAGCCGGTCTCCGCAGACGTCGACATCGAGGTCGAACTCGTCCGCCGCATGGACATCGACGCGACGGTCCAGTCACGCATCCGCATCCGGGCGCTGGAAGATGGCGTCGCCCATGTGCTCCTGCGGACGCCCCGGGACGAATCATTCCGCAACACGATGCTGCTTCAGCACTGGCAGATCCAGCAGCTCGGAATCGTGACGAGCGGACGTTTCGCAAAGGAGGAGACCACCGAGCCGCTTGCCTTCATGGGGCTCGGTGTCACCGGCGCCGCTGCCCGTGTGACCGGCAACCTCAATACGTGGCAGAGCACAGGGGACACCACCGGAGACGCTGGCCGGGTCGACACAGGGGCCGGTCCCAGCACGAACCTGGGCGGAAGCACCACGGGCCCGGACTCGCTGCAGTCGACCACCGATGACGGGGGCCTGGGGAGCTTCAACTCCCTCGACAACACCGAGCGGATGCCAAGCTTCGCGTTGCAACAGCCCATGGGCCAGCCCCAGGAGCTCATCGTTGCGCTGCCCGCGCCGCTGTCCAGGGGAGAAGAGGTCACCATCGCCTTCGACTGGAAGGCCCGTTGGCCATTCGGCAACTTCGCCGTGGTGCAGGGGAGCGAGGCCAATGTGTACCGACCGCTCGGCGCCACGACCGGCGCGCGTTCGGTCGTTCCCCGATTCCTGCCGGAGGCCGGCGGAAACCGGTGGAACTACACCGTCGACATCACGGTACCGCCCCGGCGACTCGACATCGCCGCGAGCGGGGACACAACCGAGACGTCGATGGATGAGGGGGGCTGGCTGACGGTGTCGTCGAGCGGACGGCGGGGCCGGGCCCCCTCGGTCGCGATCGGACGCTGGATGTTCCATGAGGAGCCGGCAGAGGCCGGTATGCCGGGCGTGAAGGCGCACTACTTCAAGTCCCAGCGGGACGCCGCGAAGGAAACGCCCCAACAGGTCCGACAGACCCTTGACTTCATGCGGCGCTTCATGCCGCTCCCCGACGCCCTCGAGCTCGAGGTCTTCCAGGGGGCGACCATGCTGCCGCGGGCCTACCTGAACCAGCCCAGGCGTCCGAGCCGTGCCGGCCTGATCGAACTCAACACGATCAAGGTCGGCGACAAGGTGACCGAGGCCGGGACCATTGGCGATTTCGAGTTCCTGAGCCAGAAGCTCCTGGCGCGGGAGGTCGTCGCCCAGGTGTGGGGACAGCGGATCATCCCAGCCAGCGAGCGGGATGCGTGGATCTCCGACGCGCTCACCGAGGCGTTCAGCTTCTTCTACGTCCGCGCGGCCCTGAGTCGGGAAGAGAACGACTATCTCGGCTTCGCCGAGGTCGAGAACCAGCTCGAGGAGGTCCGCCACACGATCGAGACCGGGGACGAGAACTTCAATACCGCCGGGACGACCAACACCCGACGCCGCTTCCTGAGCCTCACGGACGGCGGTTCATTCTCCTTCGAGAGCCCGGAGCTCTTCCGCTCGTACTCGTTCTACGTGCTCGGTCGCATGCTGCGGGAGCGTGTCGGGGACTTCGCGTTCTTCGCGGCGCTGGACCAGCTCGGCCAGAACAGCACCGACCGACGCGTCACGACCGAGGACCTCCGCGCTTCGCTCGAGCGGACGAGCGGGCAGGACCTCGAGGACTTCTTCGCCTACTGGGTGCGCGGCGGGTACGTGCCGGAGGTGACGGCCGAGTATCGGCGCGAGCCCCAGGACGATGGAACCGTCACCGTCCATGCGTGCATCACCACCGACGTGCCCTTCGGGCGTTTCGACCTCCCCATCGCGGTGGGGACCGGTCTCCCGGACAAGATGCCGCGAAGGAAGGACAAGGCGGTCGAGGTCCGGACCCACGTTGCCGATGAGGCGGTCGGAGGAATGATCGAGGTCGTCGACGGCCGGGCCGCATTCACGGTCACCGACATGCAGGCCGGCTCGACCGTCCTTCCCGACCCGTTCGGCCTCATCCTCGCCTACAGGCGAGACTCCAAGGCGGTGAAGCAGACGACCTGCGAAAAGGAAGGCATCCTGCCGCGCGGGTACGAGCGGGGCGAGGTGGAACCCAGGACCAATGCGGCGATCGACTCGCCACCGGCGACGGAGCCGTCACCATCGGAAGCAGGGCAGCCGCAGGGCTGACCCGGCCTGTTCGCCGAGCCGCGCTCCTTGGACCCCTGCCTGTCAGTAGCGTCCGATCCCAGGGTCCACGTCCGCGGCGTACCGGTCGATTCCGCCGGCAAGATTCCAGACGCTGCTGAAGTCGCGCTGGTCGAGCCAGTTCGCGACCGCCATGCTGCGCACCCCATGGTGGCAGAGCACGACCAGCGGCGCGTCCGGATCGAGCTCCTCGAGCGCGCGGCGCGCGATCTGGCGCATCGGGATGTGCACCACGTCCGGCAGCGAGACCAGCGCGAGTTCTCCCGCCTCCCGCACATCGAGGATGGTCGGGGCGGTACCTGCGGCCCGCAAGCGAGCGAGCTCGGCGGGCGACATCTGCTGCACGGGCATCGGGCCTCCTCTGCGGTCCTCGTAGCGTGAACTTCCCGATTCCGTCTGCCCATCGGCTGGGCCCGCTTCGGTCACGACCCGGGAAGGCGAATGCCGACCTGGCGTTCAGAGCTCCTCAAGCTCCAAGGAGGTCCGCTTGCGCCGAGCCAGCACGATGCCGCCCCCGGCCAGTGCCAGCAGCGCGAGACCTGGGCCCAGCACGACCGGGGACGTCGGGCGGTACCGGAGGTAGTAGGCCGCCCACTTGTCAGCACCGATGATGGGCGCTCCGCCGTCCGGCCCGGTGAAGGTCACGGTCGGCAGGATCTCGTTCATGGCCTTGTCGAGTGCGGACTCGTCGAGCTGACCGGAGAGACCCCACATCACCATCATCCCCCCGTCGAACGGTGCCATGGCGAGCCGCACGGGGTTCGCCGCGACCGGCGGCATGTAGTAGAGCCCGATGCGGTCGCCGATCTCGACCTGGCCCGCGGTTGGCACGGGCTTCTCGGAGCGACCGAACCAGCGGTCGTGGACCTCCTCCTCCACACCCGCGAAGCTGTGCTCGTCCAGCGGACCCACGTAGTACTGGCTCCGGCAGGCGAAGATGACGTCCGGCTCGCCCGTCGCCGGTGGCCGAACGCCGACCCAGCAGTCCTCCGACGACAGTCCCTCCTCTCCGACCTTCTTGGTGACCTGCCGGACCATGTCGAGTTCGTCGCGCAGCGGCGCGCGCCAGCCCTCGGGCAGCTCGGCCGTGAACCCGGCATCGCTCGCCACAGCGCGGCTGCCGATCGGCTTCGGTCCCTGCTCAAGCACAAGCCGCTCCAGGGTGCTGCGAAGCTCTGCCTCTGCACGACCGGCTCCTCGTCTGGAAGCCACGACCCGCAGGAATACCGTGTTCGAGGCGCCGGTGAAGGCAGCCGCGTAGGCCACCCCACCTCCTCCGGAGAGGCGGAGGTCATACGCCATCCAGGCCGTCTTCCGACCGCCGACATCGATGATGTCGCGCCGCGTCTGGTTGACCTCTGCGACACCCTCTGCCTCCAGCCCTTCCTTCACCCGTGCAGACCATGCGAGCGTCGCCGCGTCATCCACATCGATCTGCCACGGATGAAGCCACAGCTTGAGGATGCGCCCCTGGGGATGCTTCGCCTTGAGTTCGGCGTCGGTCCACAGCTCGCTCGCGTAGCCAGCAGGCAGGGTGACGGTGCCGCCCAGGTCGTTCATCTCGTACCCAGAATCGCCCTGGGCATGCGATACGCTCGCGGCGAGCGGAGACAGGAAGAGGGCAAGGGTGAGCAGCGGGGCCATGTCGGGTCCGGGTGCGGGGCTCCGCGAAAATAGCGAACCGCGACGGCAGTCTCTGGATGCTTGACACCCTTTTGGCCAGGGGCGCGCCTGCCATACTGGAGGCGATGCCGCAGATCCATCCCGCGCTCCTTTCCCCATGGACGCCGCGTCTGGCTGCCGCCGGCCTCGCCGTCCTCGCCGTGGCCAGTGGAATCGATGCACCGCTGGTCGAGGATAGTCTGTTCTGGTGGGTCCCGAAGGCCTTGATGGCGGTCGAGGAGGGCCCGCGTACGGCCTATGCCCACGCGCTGCCTGCGACCGTCGCCGCGGGGCTCACGCCGTCGACGACGCCACCCCAGTGGTCCGCAGGTCTGCCCGACTACGCGCACCCGACGGTGTGGTACCTCTGGCTCGCCGGTTGGCTCAAGGTCTCGCAGACCGTGACGATGGTCCATCTCGCATGCATCCTTCCCGCTGCGCTTGCTGCGGTCGGATTCGTCGAGGTGGGCGGGCGGCTGGGCAATCGGTGGGCCGGCCTCATTCCGCTATGCATGCCACCCGTTCTGGCCCAGATGCTCCGTCCAGAGCTCGACCTTCCACTGCTGGCGATCACGCCCTGGGCGCTCCTGGCGGTCCTCGACGGACGATGGCGGGCCTTTGCGGTGCTGGGCTTCCTCGCACCATGGATGAAGGAGCCCGGCGCACTGCTGGTCGTCCCTGCCGCGCTGCGGGCGCTGCGCGAACGGCGCTGGGAGCCCCGGGTCCTGGCACCGGTCCTTGGACTGGCTGCGTGGGGGTTCCTGCATGGCGGCCTGGCGCAGCCGGAGCGGTTGCCGGTCACGCTGCTGGAGTGGCTCCGGAAGGACCTGTGGGTGGCGCTCCGGATCGTGCTGATCGAACAGGGACGCTGGATGCTGCTTCTCGCCATTCCGTTCACCTGGCGCCGCTGGCGCCGTGGTCCAGCGGCGGGCCTCACCGGCGCGCTGGTCGGAATCTGGATCGTGGCCTTCGCCACGGTGGGGTTCTTCGCCACCCGCGGAGCCGCCGACCTCCACACCCACGTGCGCTACTTCCTTCCTGGGATGGCCCTCGCGGGCGTCCTGCTGGGTGTCCGGGCGCCGTGGCTGGCGCTGCCGGGACTCCTCTGGCTGCATGCGTCGTCGCCGTTCGGTCCCGAGGCCAGCCGTTTCGGCACGGACGCCGGCCGGGCCGAGAAGGCTTCCGCGCCCTGGATCCAGGCGAGACTGGAAGACGGAGAGACCGTGTGGGTCGGGTCGTATCAGGCCGCAGGTTTGACGCAGCCGTGGGCCGGAATCGTCGAGACACCCCAGGCGGGATTCCGCATCTACGCGATGGACACCGCACCCCAGCAGGTCTCGATCGGTGACCTGGTCATCGTCGCAGCGTATGGCGAACCCGCCGGTCGGTTGGAGCGAGGCCTCGTGTGGGAACGGACCGAGCAGTGGACGGTCCGAGACGCCACGGTGTCCGCCTATCGCGTCACCGGCTTCCGACCGGACGCGACCCCGCCAGACCGCACCGGCTTCCCATCGTCCGCGCCGGTTCCCCCTGCCAGTCCCGTCCTGCGCTGAGCATCCCGGGCGCCCGCTCGCGGGGATACGCTCCACCCATGCGCGCCCCCCAGCTGCTCGCGGCCTTCCTCATGGCCTGCACCGCCACGGAAGACCCGGCCCCGACCGGTGGCGGGCCGCTCGACACCGCGCCACCCGCGCAGGACCTGTTCCGCATCGCGACCTTCAACATCGACTGGCTGTCTCCGAGGACCGCCGATGCGAGCGACCGGCGACCCCGGAACAGCATCGACCATCAACTGCTGCGCAGTCTCATCGAGGAGCACTCCCTGGACCTTGTCGCGCTCCAGGAGATCGAGGGCCAGGCGGCGCTCGATGTCCTGCGCTTCGGAGAACCATGGGAATCGGTGGTGGGACGGAGCGGCTGGTCCCAGAATCTCGCGCTGCTGTACCGCTCCGACCTCTTCAGCGTCGAGGACGTGCGGGAGGTGCAGCTGCCTGGTGCAGACTGGCCGGACCGGTTTCCGCTTGTCGCGACGGTCCGCCACGTGGACGGCCTGACCTTCACGGTCGTGGTGGTCCATCACACGGCGCAGGCAACAGATGCCGAGGCGGCCTACCGCTACGATCAGGCGACCGGGCTCCGCGCATGGCTCGATGTCGAACTCCCAGAGCAGGTGCCAGTCCAGCTGGCGCAGAGCGTAGTCGTGCTGGGCGACTTCAACGATGACTTCAATCCCATCAATCCGGACTACCCGTCTCTTGAACCCCTGGAGGCCGGCGACACCTGGCGCTTCGCAACCCGCCAGGCTGCGGCGCCATCGACGATCCGGTATGGCTCGGTGATTGACCACATCATGCTGTCTGCGGACATGGTCCGGCGCTGGCCCGAGCAGGCTGCCGCAAATGCGTGCCATGTCATCCTGCATGACGCCCTGGAGCCCTGGTCAAACTACCCCGGCGGCTACGGAAACGATCAGAATCTCAGCTCGCATCGGCCCGTCTGGATCGCGCTGGATGCAGCCAACTGAGAAGCGTCCTCAGCGCATGCGCATCCGCAAAACACCCAGCATGCCCTCGTGCATGATCCGCATGCTCATCTTCGACTCGCCATGGGTCCGATCCGGGAACACGATGGGCACCTCGCGAACCAGGAAACCCGCCTGCCACGCCCGCCATGTCAGCTCGATCTGGAAGGCGTAGCCCACGCTACGGACCGCCGAGAGGTCGATTCCCTCGAGCACATGGCGACGGAAGCACTTGAAGCCACCCGTGAGGTCGCGAAACGGCAGGCCCAGGATGGCGCGCGCGTAGAGATTTCCGCCCTTGCTGATCAACTTCCGATGCGCGCCCCAGCCTTCCACGCCGCCACCCGGCATGTACCGACACCCCAGTGCGAGGTCGGCATCCTGTGTCGCGGCGAGGAGCGGCGCGAGGTACTCCGGCTTGTGCGAGAAGTCGGCGTCCATCTCGAAGACATGGCTGCAGTCCGGGTCGGCGAGACAGAGCGCGAAGCCATGGAGGTATGCCGGACCCAGCCCGCGCGGACCGTCCCGGTGGCTCACGCGCACCCGCGAGTCCTGCGCCGCCATCGCATCCGCGAGGTCGCCCGTCCCGTCGGGGCTGTGGTCATCGACCACGAGCACGCGCGCATCCGGGAGCGCCTCCAGGATCGCCGGCACGATGCGCGGCAGGTTCTCGGCTTCGTTGAAGGTGGGCACCACGACGATGGCGCCGGCACCCGTCGGAGAGGTCTCAGCCACGCGGGGGCCTCGTGGGAGGGGCGGGTCATCCTACCGGACCGCGGCCCGCTCCACGCGTGAACGGCGGATCCCGCGCCGGCCCCGGAGCGCGCGCCGCGGCGGTGGGCGGATCGTCATGCGCCCATTCAGCGCCCTGCAGGCACGGCACACCAGTCGGGAAAGAGACTGGGAAGGCCGGCGTCCGCATAGGGCGTGCCGGTTTCGCTCCGGGGATGGTCCGCGAAGAACCGCATCACCCAGGGCCACCAGTCCGCGTCGATCTCGTGCTCGCGGTCATGCTCGCAGACGACGAGGGGATGCGAACGCTCGGTGAGGACCGTCTGCATCTCGTCGGCCAGCAAGGCAAAATCGGTCCCCGAGCCCACATCCTCCGGACCTCCCCAGGTCATCAGCGTCGGGATCCCGCGCGCGTCATCAGGGAAATCCTGGCCCAACCCGCCGGAGAACGGTGCCACGCTTGCAATCTCGTTCGACCGCAAGGTCAACAGCATCCCCGTCATCAGCCCGCCGTTCGAGAATCCCATGACGTGCACGCGGTCCGGGTCCACCCCGTACTGCTCGCCCAGGCAGGTGAGCATGTCGTCGAAGAAGACCAGATCCTTGTTGGTGGCCGGATTGGAGTAGGGGTCCCACGTGGGGGTCCCGCCAAGATCCGTGGCCCTCGGCACGACCAGGATGGCGCCGGCATCCGCCGCAGCCGGTCCGAGCGGGTGGTCCGCGAGGAACTGGTCAGGGCTGTCTCCGAGCCCGTGGTAGGCGAAGATCAAGGGAGCCGGGGCGTCCGGCACCGTGCCATCCGGCATGAGGAGCGCAAAGGACCGTTCGACACCCCCGCTTTCGAAGCCCTCGACCGTGCCGGCCGCGAGCGGCGGACAGTCCGTGATCCGAGGAAGCTCCTCCTCCTCTTCACCCGAGCACGAAATGGACGCGCCACCGTCCCGTTCCGTCCACGGTACGGAACCGAACGTGCTTCCATCC
>JAYYRS010000590.1:0-5119 GCA_036126975.1 Myxococcota bacterium | reverse complement strand
GGTCTTCGCGCAGGTCATACCCGGTGATGGCGTCCATGGTGTCGATGACGCGCCACGAGCGGCTCCGGGCGCTCTGCATGTGTGGGCCATGCAGGTTGCCTGTTGCGGACACGAGCCGGTCCGATGGGTCATGGACACGGAGATCCACACCTGCCGCGGGCAGGCCTGCGACCCTTCGAAGGGTCGGGGCGATGTCGGCGAGTCCCGCCGGAGCCGACCGTTCGCCTCGCGTGACGCCGGCGCCAGCCAGCAGAAGCGGAATCCCGGTGACCTCCCCGTGGTGGCTGTGGCCATGCTCGAATCCGCCATGCTCCCAGAACTCCTCTCCGTGGTCCGAGGTGAAGACGAGCACACCGTCCGCGGACCAGAAGCCGCGGGCATCGAGGTCCTCAAGGAGCAGCAGGAGTGCGCGGTCCGCGGCGGCGACCTCATCTGCATAGGCGTCGCGCGTTGCGGTCCGGAGTGCTTCGGGAGCGTCGGGCTCGCGAGCGCTGCGGGAGATCCATGGGTCTTCGGCGTGGGTGTAGGGGATATGCGGGTCGAAGAGGTGCACCCAGAGGAGGAAGCCGCGCTCGGGAGCGGTCTGGAGCCATCTGCGGGCACGCCCCACCACCCGGTCCGCGTCCTCGGGCGCGCCGGGACGGAACCGCGCCGTCAGGGGGAGCGGATGGGGGGGGGTGGCCGTCGCATGTCGCCAGGTCTGGAAGCCATCAGCAAGCCCGAGCTCGGCGGTCACGAGGGGATTGGTCACGAACGCCGCGGTGGTGTAGCCGGCCTCGGCGAGCTCTGCTGCGAGGTGCGGGACGGCGGGATCCCTGCGAGTGAAGACCCGGCGCCCTCCTGCATCCGCGCCGGCACCATGGACCGCAGGCGGAGCGCCCGTCCACATCGACACCAGCGAGGGCACCGTCCAGGAACTCGTCGCCATCGCCGCCGTCCAATGGGCGCCCCGATCCGCCAGGTACTGCGCGGTTGTCATCGACGCGGCTGCATCCGCCCGCAGGGTGTCGACGCTGATGACCACCAGGGGGGGAGCGTCGTGCGGGGGGGGAGACACCGGGGGGCGCAGCTCCGTGAGTTCTCGCAGCACCCGGGCCGCAGGCTCCGTCAGCCGCTGGGAGTGCAGGAGCCAGGCGCGTGCGCTCCCGATCGCAAATGCGCCAAGCATGACGGACAGACCCAGGGAGAGCAGGCGACCGGAGCGACCGCGGCGCTCCATCAGCACACCCAGTCCGGCCAGTGGCAGGGCCAGCGCGAGGGTCCCCATGGATAGCGGTTGGGCGTGGAGCAGCGCAAGGCCCAGCACGGCGAGCAGCGCATACCGCAGAAGCGCCGTCCTCTCCCAGGCCGCCAGGAACGCCCGCGCCACGAGTGCGAGCGTGAGTGCCCAGGCGGCGACCTCGAGCCCGACCCGGATGGTCCATGGAAGGCCCAGTTCCGGAACCACAGGCGCCACGACACCCGCGACCACCCACGGCGCTGCACGGAACAGATGCCCGGGCGCCAGCAGCGCGACGCCGACGCCGATGGCGAGCAGGCCCACGACCTCTGCCGCGAGCCGAGCGGTGCCCACGTCGGAGGTCCCTGCGAGCACAGGCAGGACGGTGAGGGGTGCGAGCGTCAGCCACCCCAGCACGATGGGCCAGCGAGCCGCGATGGCGCCCTCCAGGACCCGGACGGTACCACGCGGCCTGCCCTGCGCTTCCCGGTACGGATGCGGCCTCAGGTTTCGCGCAGCCGGTCCGCGAGACGCGTCCATCGTGCCATGCCGCCGGCGGTCCGCACGGCGGTCTGCAGGGCCCATGGATCCGCGACGACGCAACAGAACTCGCGGGCTCGCGTCATCGCCGTGTAGAGCAGGTTTCGGCGAAGCATGATGCGATGGGCGCGATGCAGGACGACAACGACGGCCCGGTATTCACTGCCCTGGGACTTGTGGATCGAGATGGCCCAGGCCGGCTCGATCACGTCCAGTGATTCTCCCGTCAGTGCGACCTGCCGCCCGTCGAAGTCGACGATGAGCCCGCCGCTGCCAGCGGTGACCACCCGGCCGGTGTCGCCGTTGAAGATGTCGTGGTCATAGTCGTTCTTGACCTGGATGACGCGGTCGCCCACGCGGAACGTCCGGTTCCCCCGCGAGAGGCTTGGGCCGTCCGGGTTGAGGGTCGCCTGCAGGCATTCGTTGAGGGCGACGGTGCCGAGGGGACCGTTGTGCATCGGGGTCAGGACCTGCACGTCGGTCAGGGGGTCGAATCCCAGCCGCGTCACCCGTTTCGCAACGACCTCCAGGACGGTTCGCTGTGCCGCCATCGCGTCTTCGCGTCCGAGGACGAAGAAATCGGGTTTTGTACCTCGTCCTGGCTCGCGTTCTCCGGAGATGGGTACGTCTCCGGCGTTGACGCGCCAGGCGTTTCGGATGATCGCGGAGTCCGCCGCCTGCCGGTAGACCTCGGACAGGGTCGCGACGGGAACCTCCCCGGACCGGATCAGGTCGCCCAGCACCCGTCCAGCGCCCACACTTGGGAGCTGATCGGCGTCGCCGACCAGCACGAGCCGCGTACCGTCGGGGATGGCGCCGAGCAGGGCAGCCATCAAGCGGAGGTCCACCAGGCTCGCGTCATCGATCAGGACGGCGTCCGCGTCGAGTGGGTCGGCGGGCCCCTTGGCAAAGTCTGCAGTCCGGGGATTGAACTCCAGCAGTCGGTGCAGGGTCTTGCCGTCTCGGCCCGTGGTCTCGGCCAGCCGTCGGGCGGCGCGTCCGGTCGGTGCCGCGAGCACCCAGGACTCGTGGCGTCGCCCGGCGCTCGCGAGCAGGACCTTCACCGTCGTGGTCTTGCCGGTACCCGGACCACCTGTGATGACGACCACCCCGTGGGCCAGTGCCCGTCTCACCGCCTCGCGTTGCCCTTCATTGAGCACGATTCCTACGGCTTGCTCGTCAATCCGGGTGTCCACGGTCGGGTCGTCCCTGCCCACGCGCGCCGCAAGCAGGGCGCGCAGGCGTTGGGCGACATGCGCTTCGGCCCGGTCCAGCTCGGGACTGTAGACGGGTCGCTCCGCCGGGTCTGCCGTGTCATGTCGGATCGTGCGCGCCTGCAGGATCAGGCGGTCGAGTGCCTGCAGGGCGGAGTCGGGGGGGACGTCCAGGCGCAGCGCCTGTTGCATCAGCTCGCTCTCGGGAACAAAACAGTGTCCGTCGGACTCGGCGCCTCGAATCAGGTGCTCGAGGGCCGCCTCGGCCCGGTCCGGATGGTCGCGCGCAATCCCTTGTGCCTGGGCAATGGCGTCTGCGGTGCGGAAGCCCACGCCGCGGACCTCCGCGGCCAGCCGGTAGGGCTGGTTCGTGATCACCCCCATGGCTCCCTTGCCGTACTTGTCGACGATTCGATTGCTGAGGGCCTGGCCGATGCCGTGTCCGCGCAGCGTGGCGTGGACCTCCCGATGCAGCCGGTCGTTCTCCCAGTGCTCGATGATGCGGGCCAGCCTCTTCTTGCCGATTCCCGGTACACAAAGGAGTTGCTCGGGTGTGTTTTCGATGACTTCGAGCGTCTGGAGACCGAACTCAGCCACGACGCGCTTGGCGAACTCCCTCCCGAGGCCCTTGACGGCTCCGCTGCCGAGGTACCGCTCGAGGCCCCGGAGGGTGCGAGGGTCATCGACCATCACGGACTCGACCCGGAAGCGACGGCCGTATTGGGCGTGGGTGGACCAGCGGCCCGTCATTGCCACGTGCTGGCCCTCGCCAACGTGACCCAGGGGCCCGACCGCGATGGCCTCGCCCTCCGCGGTACGGATGCGCGCCACGGCGAAGCCGCCGTCGTCCGTCCGGTAGGTGAAGCCCGTGAGCTCGCCCTCGATTCTTTCGCCGTACGGTGACATGGCCGCAGCCTCCGCTACTGGCTGTACACCTCGTATCGCTCGATGTGGTAGTGCCCCATCGCGCGGATGACGATGCGTTTCCCCAGCCGCTCCTCCAATGCCTCCACGCTCTGCAGCTCTGCGCCGTAGAGCAGGTCGGCCACGACCGGATGGGTGTTCACGAAGATGGTCTTTCGCCCGCCCCCGCGATTCGACTCCCGCTGGATCTCCCGCATCACGTCGTAGACCATCGTGATCCGGCTGCGGGTGTACCCCTTGCCTTCGCAGTAGTGGCACGGCTCGGAGATGCTGCGGACGAGGTCGTCCTGCGTCCGCTTGCGGGTCATCTGGACCAGGCCAAGCTCGGAGATCTTGAGCACGTTGGTTCGTGCCCGGTCCTTCTTGCATTCCTCTTCGACCGCACGGAAGACACGCTCCCGATTGGACGCCTTTTCCATGTCGATCAGGTCCAGGACGATGATCCCGCCGATGTTCCGCAGCCGGAGCTGGTAGATGATCTCGCGGGCGGCCTCGAGGTTGATCTGCGTGGTGGTGTCTTCGAGAGAAGAGGTGCCCACGAACCGGCCCGAGTTGACATCGATCGCGGTGAGGGCCTCCGTCTGGTCGATGATCAGGTATCCACCGGACTTCAGCCAGACCTTGCGGCCGAGGCTGCGGGTGATCTCGGTCTCGATGCCGAAGGTGTCGAAGATGGGTTCCTGTCCCCGATAGAGCTGCACCCGGTCCTTCATGCTGGGCATGAAGTCAGACATGAAGCTCATGACCTCATCAAAGATCGGGCGGTCATCGATGACCATCCGGTCCACCTCTTCGGTGAATGCGTCACGGACGACACGCAGCACGAGGCCGTGGTCGGAGTGGATGCACTTGGGTGCCTTGGCGCTCGCGTGCCCGGCCTGGATCTTGTTCCACGTGGCCGTGAGGTAGTCGATGTCCTGCTTGATGGCGGAGAGCGGTTTGCCTTCGCAGACGGTCCGTACGATGAACCCTGCCCCCTTCGGCCGGTGCTTCTCGACGAAGTCGCGCAGCTTGCGGCGTTCCTTGTCTCGTTCGATTCGCCTGCTGATGCCCACGTGGTCGACCGTGGGCATGAAGACCATGTAGCGACCGGGCAACGTGATGTGCGTCGTGATGCGCGCGCCCTTGGTGCCGATGGGGTCCTTGGCGACCTGGACGAGGACCTCCTGGCCCTCCTTGATCAGGTCCTGGATCGGGGGCTGGCCACTGCGTGCCTTCGCGC
>JAYYRS010000589.1:0-2785 GCA_036126975.1 Myxococcota bacterium | reverse complement strand
CGCGCACCGGTCTGGTGGCGAAGCTCCGGTTTGCGGTCTCCTTGCTGGGGAGCGTCCTGCACGCGCGCCGGTTGCTTCGGCAGCATCGGGCCGATTTCGTCCTTGGGGTCGGCGGCTACATTTCCGCTCCTCCCGTTCTCGCCGCCTGGACGCTCGGCATCCCGCGGGCGATCCACGAGGCCAATGTCACGCCCGGCGCAGCCAATCGCCTGTGCGCGCGCGTCGCCGATTTCGTACTGCTCACCTACGAAACCACGGGACCGCGTCTGCCGGGCCGTGCCCCGCGTCACGTCGTCGGCTGTCCGACCAATCCAGCCGTATCCGAGGGCGACAGGTCCGCCGCCCTGGCCCGGTACCGCCTCTCTGGCGACAGACCCGTCCTCCTTGTTGTCGGAGGTTCCCTGGGCGCGCAGACCATCAACGACCTTGGAATCGCCCTTGCGCGTGTCCCATCGCGCACGTTCGACATGGTCTTGGTCACCGGACCCAAGTATTTCGAGCAGACATCGAAAGCGCTGGAGCCCCCTCCACCGGGCGTGGCGATCATCGACTACGAAGACCGGATGCCGGAGGCCTATGCCGCCGCCGATCTCGCTCTGTGCCGAGCGGGTTCGTCGACCCTCGCCGAACTGACCGCAGTGGGGCTCGCCAGTGTGCTCGTGCCGAGCCCCAACGTGACCGACAACCACCAGGAAGGGAACGCACGGGGGCTGGAAGCCGTCGGGGCGGCGGAGGTCTTGGTGGAGAACGGACTGGACATCGACGATGCGGTCGCAGCCATCGCCGCGCTGCTCGGAGACCGGAACCGGCTTGATGCCATGTCCCGGGCGGCGAGAGCGCAGTACAAGGGGGACACGGCGGGACAGGTGGCAGACCTCATCGAGGACCGCCTTCGGTAGGCGATGGTCAGACGGCGGTGGCGACCCACCCAATCCCGACGCCGATGGCGGCGACGCCTGCGGCACGCAGCGCCCACGGTACATGGCGTCGGTTGCGTGCGACCAGGCCGATTCCGAGTGCGAACAGGCTCATCGAGCCGACGGCAGCGACCATGTAGGTTGCCAGGTAGACCGCGGCTGGACCGGAATCCATGCCGAGTGTCGGGAGGACACCGAACAGGTGGCCAGCGCCTGCGGTGCCGTGAAGCAGGCCGATGCCAAAGGCGGAGCCGTGGGAGTGGCCGTGTTGGTGGGGGGCGGGCCGATTTGCCCGCCAGAGTGTCCAGCCGCCAAGCACGATCAGGAGCCCGCCGACGGACAACTCGGCCCAGGCACTCATCGTGTCGATGTCCAGCCATCCCCGCAGTGCGTGGCCCGCGATGCCCAGGGCGAGGACGCCCATCGCGTGCCCGAGCCCCCAGACGGCGCCGGTGACGGCCCCCGTCCAGCGCTTCTCGACGGCGAGCGGCATCACGGCAGCGAGGTGGTCGGGACCGCTCACCACGTGGGCGCTTCCGGCGACCGCCCCGCTGAGCCCGGCGAGGAGAAGGCCCATGGTCAGCTCCGTTGCAGAGGGGGAAGGCGAATGGTGCCGCTGTGCGACCAGACCAGCAGGACCTGACCGCGGATGCGGTGCGGAGGAATGGGCCCGAAGTGTCGGGAGTCCCGTCCCTCGGAGTGATTGTCGGCGCACACGACAAGTCCGGAGTCGGCCACCGCGCGAACCCGTTTCACGAGCGTGCGTCCGGGGTCTTCCGGGTCGTCCGCGACGACCAGCGCACCCACGGGGATGCGCCGCGGCGACCTCGGCCAGATCAGGACCGCGTCACCACCTTCGAGCGTGGGCAGCATGCTGCGTCCGCGTACGCGGAACCAGAACGGTCCCCCCACGGCCCGCGCCAGTGCGGCCGCCGCCACGGGCATCAGCCCCCGGCGAGCTCCCACTTCACGTCCCGGTTCTTGGTGGCCCAGAAGATGTCATGGATCTTCTGGCAGGTTGCGACGAGGGCGTTGGCATCGTCGATGCTCACGCCGACCTTGCATGCCGAACAGAGCTTGGCCGCCTTCCAGAAGATGTCGTGCAGGTCTGGGTACGCTTCGAGGTGCTGGGGCTTGAAGTAGTCGGTCCAGAGGATCAGGAGCTGGCGCTTCGTGGTCTCGGCCTCCTCCTCCTTGATGGCGACGTACCGGCTGAGGCTGTTGTTGTAGGCGAGCACTTCCGACGCGTTGTTCGGGTCGTGGATGTGCAGCGCATGAAGCTTCTTCGTCATGGACCGGACGGCCTCGGCCGCGATCCGCGCAGATGCGGGGTCGTAGATTCCGCAGGGGCCATCGCAGTGGGCGTCGGCGACGGGGGCAGGGATGGTCGACTGCAGGTGGGCAGAGATTCGGCGGAGCATGGGCCTTCCTGGATGGGTGGTGCGGACGGCGGTGCGTCACCGCCCTGTTGGACCGCATAGTGGTATCAGAGTGAGCGCTCCGGGGAAGCACAACCGCGAGGTGGTCCCGTCATGCGGGCGTCTCGTCGGCCATCCGGAGGATCACCGTGGTGCCTGGGCCGCGATGGCCGCTCGGCGCAGCACCGCCCGCATCGCGGAAGCTGCGAGCCGCCCGGTCCGGGTGTTGAGTGGACTTGGGTGAAGGCTGTCGATGAGGAGCCGCCCGCCCACCCGGTGCTCTGCCGCATGGGAGAAGCGATGATGGGAGAGCACCGTGCCATGCAGCCGCAGTACGGCGTCATGGGCAACCCTCCCGAGTGCAAGGATGACCCGCGCGTCCTGCAGCTCTGGCGCAAGCCATGCGGCAGCACATGTCCGGATCTCCGCCGTGGACGGTTTGTTGGCGGG
>JAYYRS010000588.1:0-13118 GCA_036126975.1 Myxococcota bacterium | reverse complement strand
CGGCGGCTCCACCTCGTCGGCGAGCTCCGAGGTGGCGTCCCGCGCGACGCTCGACTGGATCAGGTCGTTGTTCACATCCCCGTAGCCGGCCGTCGGATTCAGACCGTATGCGACCCGCAGGAAGCTGTCCCAGTCCCAGTCATTCCAGATGAAGCTGCGGACGCGCAGCTCTGCTCCCAGGTCCGAGAGAAAGTAGTTGTTGGATCCCTCGGGACTGTTCTTCGATGCGTAGTCCACGAAGGGAACTTCCCGCCGCACGCTGCCCGGGTCGTCCGCGACCACGCTGTACCCCTCCACGTGGGAGGGGCCGTCCACCCGGTAGCTCCACAGGTTGCCGATGCTGCCGAAGAACTGCAGGTACACCGCGTCCGTATAGGTCGGACCCACTCTCCAGTTGAGGTCTCGCGCGATCGGAAAGCGGTACGTCAGGTTGCCGATGAGCATCGTCTCACCAGCGAGGCTCCATCCTTCGTACCCGCTGAACTGGACGTTGTTGCCGATGGTTCCACTGCCCCAGTGGTACGGGTGACGACCGCCCGCAAGGAACTCGTCCCACCCCATGACGTTCCGATCGATCCAGCCCCCTTCAAGGTCGAACTGCACCGTGTGCTGGTCGAACAGGCCCCACCACCCGACCGGTACCCACTCGGTGTAGGACGCCGAGATCTGGTTGTACCCGTAGGCACCCAGTTCCTGGCCATCGTCGATGATGGTTCCTCCCAGCTCTGGATCGACGATCTGCGTCCAGCGATGCTGGATGTCGAGGTACAGCCGGCGTCCTCCCCGGGGATTGATCCACTGGTCACCCCAGTAGGCCCATCCGCCAGGCGTCCACTCTCCGAAAAAGCCGACGCCTGCATGCTCCGTGTACGGGATGAAGTTCGGCCCATCGCCCGTGTCGCGAAACGCATAGCGGCTCATGTCGCCGAACACTCCACCCCAGAGGGCATAGCTCGGCGCATAGGTCAGCATGAGCCAGGCGTCGTCCGAGCGCTGCTCGAACTTGAGGTCAACGATGGTGCGGTCGTTGTCCGTGCTCGCCACGCCGTCGGCGTCGACTGCATACCCGTAGGTCCCCTTGTAGGTGTATCGGCTGATGCCCACGTTCAGATCCGGCCAGAGCTGCATCCAGGTCCACGACAGCCAGGCGTTCGAATCCTTTCCGAACGCGACCTCCGCATCCAGCGAATGCGTCTCGACCGTGTCACCGAGCCACAGGCCGGCCCCCAGCTGGACGTTGCGGTCGGAACCGCGCACCACGGGCCAGCCAGCCAGGGGAGCCAGCCCCCCGCCCACCGTGTACTTCGTGGACGCCCCTGCCGCGCTGTCCCCCAGAGGCCCGCTGAGGGCGAGGTTGGACCCGTCGTCCTGACAGGCGAACGGATCGACATCGCACAGTCCCGGATACGGCACGACCCGCTGCTTCATCGCATCCCGCGACACGGCATGGACCCGGAAGCCGTGCCCGGTGATGCCCGTGTACAGGAGATGACCGCCCGCGGTCGCCCAGGCGCCGTAGGACCCGCCGAGGACTTCGGTGTGCTGCCGGACTTCCCGGGTCCGCAGATCCATCGAGTAGACGTTGAAGATGCCCGTGGCATCCGACGAGAACCACGCGCGGCCATCTGGACCGATCATCGGGTCGGTCTCGTCTGCGCGGGTGTCGGTCAGTCGGGTGAGCGAATCCGTCTCGAGGTCCAGGAGCCAGAGGTCCTGCTGGTAGTTCCGGAACAGGCTGACCAGCAGCTGCTGGCCGTCGGGCGTGAAGGAGATGCCCTGCACCTGTGTTCCGTCCCCAAAGTCGGTGCGCTTCCGTGCCCTTGAGCCGTCCGGTCGCACAGTCCAGATCTCATGCGTGCCATCGCCGTAGCGCGCGAAGGCGATGGTCTCTCCATCGGGAGACCAGCCGTGCTCGGTCGCACGAAGCGTGCCGGGAATGGGCTGCCATTCGATCTCGAGCTTCTTTCCAGACCGATCGATGACGCCCATCAGCAGCTGGTTCCAGCCATACCCATCCCCGTTCCATGTCAGACCCGACCGCATTCGCCAGGCCGGCGCCACGTCCTCGTTGCCGGTGACCAGCACGCGGGTGGAATCCGGCGACCATGACGCCCGATAGCCATCCATGAAGTCATAGACCCGCCAGCGCTTCTCGAGCGCCTTCATCGCGCGTGCATCCGCAGGATCCTCGGGGTCGAGCCACTCACCCGTGATCGCACCCAGCGTCGAGGGCGAGAGCTCCGCGATGTTGAGGCCTCGCTCGAACCACGCCATCATCTCCCCGTCGGGCGAGACGCTGGGCAGCTCCTGGTAGGCCGTGAGGCCGTCCATGGCGGCTTCTCGATCCGCCTTGGGCATCGTCCACCAGTCCTCGTCGACCGGCGCTTCCCAGGGCGGTTTCTCCAGCGAGAGTTCTCCGCCGGTGACCAGGCCTTCGGCCTCGACCCGCTTGGCCTGGGAACCGTACTGCTCATCCAGCCACGCCGACCACAGCCGATGCAGCTCTGCGGTGGACTGACCCGTGACGGTCTGTACCACGGTGTCCCAGTCGTAGTGCCACCGCTCTCCGGCGACCCGTGCCATCTCCGAACAGGCCGCCTTCCCGGTGTGGTCATCCAGCCACAGGCAGAACGCGTAGCCCTGGTTGTAGCCCCGCTCCCCATCGAACCCGACCTTGTCGATCCGGGTCGTCCATTCATCGCTGTCCAGCAGGCGGTCCTCGAGCACGGTCATGCGCAGGTATGCGTCCCGGCTCGTTCCCCAGAAGTTGTAGCCGGCCTTGTGCGACCAGTATTCCGCCCCCCCCTCGGCCCACCAGAATGGCGCGTGGGTCGATACGACGACATCCGCGCCCACATCGATGTTGATGCCGGTCTCGGGTCGGTAGCCCCAGCGCCGCAGCCACTCCTCATCCTCGACGAGGCCGCCAATGCTCATCCAGGTCGAGCCCTCGCTCCAGGGGGAGTACGCCTTCAGGCTGATGATGTGGGCAAACTCGTGAACAAAGACGTCCGAGAGGAATTCCATGCGACCCCGCATGCGGAAGGTGGGGCCCCACCGCGCTGCGAAACCGGTCCAGTCGTACTCCGCTACCGCGAAGCCATTGCCCTCCCATCCGTTGTCCTGGTCGTAGATGACGACATGGATCTTCTCGACGGGATGGTACGCAAGCTGCGTACAGATCTTGTCGTAGGAGGTCTCCGCGATGTCGGCGAGTCGCCCGGCGGTCCACTCCGTGGTGAAGTAGTGGGGATCATCTGGCGCCCGCCGGGATTCCGGCCAATGGAACCGGAAGTGCTCCGTCTCCAGCGTATGCCAGCGCACGTCCGGGTGGTTGGTCGCATAGCCACCGCGGGCGAAGGCCCGACCGGACAGCCCTCCTCCGCCCAGGGCCAGGACCAGCGCCAGGGCGCGCAGCCTCACCATCGGGTCACCAGGTCGAGCCCGACCGTAACGCCGGGCAGGGGCGAGTAGTCGTCCAGTCCAAGGTGGGAGAAGACCCCGGTGTATCCCCCGCGGAGCTGATACCCGGCGACCGCTGCGACCTCGAAATGGGGGACCGGCTCGAACGAGACCCGTCCATCGACGTCGAAGAAATTTCCGTAGCTGGCCGGGATGTCGTACAGCTCAGCACGCCACACCGATGGTCCTGAGGTCCCCGACCGGTACCAGCCCACGAAGCGTGCGGTCCCCCCCGCTGTGACGGCGACGTCTGACCCGACCTGTGCCGTTCCCTCCAGCCGCACCCGCCAGACGTCGCCAGGGTTCAACCATCCGTTGGCCATCCCATCGACCTCGACGACATATCCAACGATCCCAGGAAGGCGCGCATCGTAGCCGGCCTGCCCTCGCAGCCGGCCGATGCTTCCCAGCCCGAGCTGCCCGTGGGCGGTGACGTTGAGATCCGTCGTCCCGGTTCCTGTGAGGAAGCTGGAGGTGTTCCCCGCGCCGCCCGTCACCCCGCCCGGCCACTCGACACCCGTCGGCGCCTTGAGCTCCACCTGGACCGCTCCGAGCACCCGCGCATCGAGCCACGGCTGGACCACGAACCCACCGCGCACATCACCGAGCGCGGTGGTCGCCACCGCGGTCTCTCCATCACGCACGAGCGCTGCCCGCACCAGCGGAGCGTGGGCATACAGCCGGACCCGCCTCGAGAATCCCTGATCCACCCGCAGCCACGTTCGGGCGTATCGGAACGAGACGCCCGGCTCCATGTCCCGGCTCACGCCCCCACGGTCCCGGGTCCGGGTCGCGACCTTGTGGTCGCCGGTGACGGCCAGCTGGAGCCAACCCTTCGGCAGTACCAGGGTCTGATCGACCTGCCTCTCCGGCCACGGGCCGATCATCGTCTTCGGCGTGAACGGCCCCGCGAAGGCACACTTCGCGATGAGCAGGGAGAGAAGTGGCGGCACGTCGCGACGCTACCACGCCGGTCTGGGACGACGTCGGCCATCGCGCGGATGGTCGAGGTCGGTGGACTCACCGGTCGGGGTCGTTCAGACCGGAGCGGACCGCCCGGAACCAGCGCCCGCCGGCGTGAACGCACTGAGCGGAAGACGCCCGACCCAGGGCTTGTCCTCACTGTTCACCAGCACGGCGTCCCGACGCGTGAGGACCTCGCAGCCCTCCGTGGTCAGCACGATCGTGTGCTCGAACTGCGCGGACAGGCTCCGGTCCCGCGTGACCGCCGTCCAACCGTCGTCGAGGTGATCGACCTCGGGTGACCCGAGGTTGATCATCGGCTCGATCGTGAAGGTCATGCCCGGCTTCAGCTTCAGCCCTCGACCTGGCCGGCCGTAGTGGAGCACGCTCGGCGGCCCATGGAAGGTCCGGCCGATCCCGTGCCCGGTGTAGTCCCGGACCACGCTGCAGCCCTTCGCCTCCGCGTACTGCTGGATGGCCCAGCCGATGTCGCCGAGCCGGTTGCCCGGTTTTGCCGCCGCCATTCCGAGCTCGAGGCAGGTACGCGCGACCTCGACGACATGCCGTGCCATCGGGCTGGGCTCCCCGACGTAGAAGGTCGCCGAGGTGTCTCCGTACCAACCGCCCTGGGCGGGCAGGACGCTTGTGACGTCGACATTGACGATGTCTCCATCCCTGAGCACGGTCGGCCCGGGGATCCCGTGACAGATGACTTCATTGATCGAAGTGCAGACGCTCTTCGGGAATGGGGGGCGGCCCCGACCACCGCCGTAGTTCAGCGGCGCCGGCCGCGCGCCCGCGGCGACCGTGTACTCGTGGACGATCAGGTTGAGCGACTCGGTCGTCACCCCCGGCCGGACGTGCTCGCCGATCATCTGCAGCGTCTCGGCCGCCAGGCGTCCAGCCTTTCGATGCTGCTTGATCTGCTTGGCGTTGTGGATGAGGGCAGCGGCCATGGCAGCTCCACGTACGAGGGCAGGGAAACGGGACCTGGGCGGACGGAACTGCACTCCGCGCCCCGCGCGCCTCCATAGCACCCTGGGGCGGAGGCGCATGGCACGCACCCGCTGGGATACGTCCTCTCCTCCGCCCGCCGAGGTTGCCATGCCGACGTCCTCCGTATCGCACTACACGTCGATGAAGACCTTCCGGAACCTGCCCTGCAGTCATCGGCAGTGGCGCCATGCCGGCCACTGCGCGTACATCCACGGATATTCGCGGTCCTACACCTTCCACTTCGCTGCGGTCGAGCTGGACGAGAACCAGTTCGTCGTGGATTTTGGCAGCCTCAAGCAGCTTGGTGAATGGCTCGAGACCTGGTTCGACCACACATGTCTGGTCAACGCCGACGACCCCGAGCTTCCCCTGTTCCGCGATCTGCATGCCCGAGGCGTCGTGGATCTCCGCGTCCTGCCCAACGTGAGCATGGAGTCATCGGCACGTTTCGTGTGGGCATACGCCGACAACCTCGTCCGCAAGGCCACTCGGGGACGGGCGTGGTGCTTCGCCGTCGAGTCGAGGGAGAACGACAAGAATGCAGGGACCTGGGAAGTGGCGAGAGAGGGTTCCTGCCCGGCACCTCCATGGACGGAGCCCGCGCCCCAGGGCTGAGACAGGACTCATCCCACCAGGATCCCCCAGACGCCCAGCCCAATCCCCACCAGCGCGAGTCCACCCCAGCCCACGAGGTTCACGACCCGGTACGTTGCGATCTTCAGATGGGCCGGCGAGTCATCGGGCAGCCAGTCCGGGCTGGTCCGCATCAGGCCCCTGCGCAGCCGCCGGCGCGCCGCCAGGCTGGAGACGAGCCTGATGTCGGGGTCCTCCGGCCGCCAGAACGTACCGATCGGCCGTCCCTGGGCGATCCAGAGTGCGCGGTGGTGTTCCCAGATCGTCTCTACCAGCTCGTCGAACGCCTTCAACGCGCGCAGGTTCACAGCCAGCAGTACCATCAGGGCGACATAAAGCGGGATGAAGGGATCCATCGCAGGAGACGTCACCCGCCGAACCGGGTCCGGCAAGCTGCGACCGACCCGGAGCGCTTGTCGATCCGACCCTCCCCAAGCCGATCCACTCCCTCCGCGGCACCGCACGGACCGCGGGTTACGGGCCTCGTGCCGCTGGGGGTGCGCCGGGCGGTCCGGCGCTGAGAACACACCCCATGGGGGCGGACCTCCGCCCCTGCTCACCTGATCCGTGGTCATACCGGCGTAGGGAATGCGGCCCCGACGCCTCCATCCGGAGGTCTTTCATGTCTGCACGCGCGAATCGCGACCGGGTCCCCCAGGGGCCGTCCCCCATCACCCGCACGCCCTTTCCCGCAAGCCGCAAGGTCTACGTGAAGGGCGCGCTGCATCCGTCGGTGCAGGTCCCCATGCGGGAGATCACGCAGCATCCGACCCGGACGCAGCAGGGTCTGGTCGAGAACCCACCGATCACGGTCTACGACACCTCGGGGCCCTACACGGATCCGGCTGTCGACATCGACGTCCATGCCGGGCTCCCGCGCCCCTGCCAGCCCTGGATCGAGGCGCGGGAGGATTCCGAAGAGCTCGGCGGCATCACCTCGCTGTACGGCCGGGCCCGGCTCGCGGACGAGGCATTGCAGCCCCTGCGCATGAAGGTCACCCACAATCCCCGCCGTGCGCTGCCCGGAAAGCGGGTCACCCAGCTCCACTACGCCCGCCGGGGGATCATCACTCCCGAGATGGAGTTCATCGCCATCCGGGAGAACCAGAGACGCGAAGCTGCGGCCGACGCCATCGCACGGCAGCACCCCGGGGAGTCGTTCGGCGCCGCGATCCCCCAGCAGGTCACCGCCGAGTTCGTGCGCTCCGAGGTGGCTCGGGGCCGCGCCATCATCCCCGCAAACATCAACCATCCTGAGCTCGAACCGATGATCATCGGCCGGAACTTCCTGGTGAAGATCAACGCCAACATCGGAAACAGCGCCGTCACATCTTCCATCGAGGAGGAGGTCGAGAAGCTGGTCTGGGCCATCCGGTGGGGGGCCGACACCGTCATGGACCTCTCGACGGGGCCGAACATCCACGAGACCCGGGAGTGGATCATCCGCAACAGCCCCGTGCCGATCGGAACCGTGCCGATCTACCAGGCGCTGGAGAAGGTGAACGGCAAGGCCGAGGACCTGACGTGGGAGATCTTCCGCGACACCCTCATCGAGCAGTGCGAGCAGGGCGTCGACTACTTCACGATCCACGCTGGCGTGTTGCTGCGGTTCATCCACCTCACGGCCGAGCGCACGACGGGCATCGTGAGCCGCGGCGGCAGCATCATGGCGAAGTGGTGCCTGGCCCACCACAAAGAGAACTTCCTCTACACCCACTGGGACGACATCTGCGAGATCATGGCCGCCTACGGTGTGTCCTTCTCGATCGGCGACGGCCTCCGCCCCGGCTCCATCGCGGATGCCAACGATGAAGCCCAATTCGCCGAGCTGAAGGTGCAGGGGGAGCTGACCCGCCGAGCATGGGATTTCGACGTCCAGGTGATGAACGAGGGGCCGGGCCATGTGCCGATGCACATGATCCGCGAGAACATGCAGAAGCAGCTCGAATGGTGCGATGAGGCCCCGTTCTACACGCTCGGACCCCTCACGACGGACATCGCGCCGGGCTACGACCACATCACGTCCGGCATCGGCGCGGCCATGATCGGGTGGTTCGGCTGCGCGATGCTCTGCTACGTGACGCCCAAGGAACACCTGGGCCTGCCAGACAAGCAGGACGTACGAGAGGGTGTCGTCACCTACAAGCTCGCCGCCCACGCGGCAGACCTCGCAAAGGGCCACCCGGGAGCCCAGCAGCGGGACGACGCCCTGTCCAAGTCCCGCTTCGAGTTTCGCTGGGAGGACCAGTTCAACCTCTCGCTGGACCCGGACAAGGCGAAGGAGTTCCACGACCAGACGCTCCCGGCCGAGGGCGCAAAGGTGGCCCACTTCTGCAGCATGTGCGGGCCGAAGTTCTGCTCGATGAAGATCACGCAGGACGTCCGGGACTACGCAGCCCAGAAGAAGCTGGATGACGAGGCAGCCGTGGCGGCCGGTATGGCAGAGCAGTCAGAAAAGTTCGCGGAGACCGGCGCCGAGCTCTACCAGCCGGCGTGATGCGCCGACTCCGACCGCGCCCCCGGGGCCGTGGCGGACGTAGACTCCGCGGGTCCCACGGCGAACACGTCTCCCGCACAGGCGAACGCGATTCGTCCCGGCCCTCTCTCGATGTCCGAGACGACGCGCCCGTTGCACGTCACCTGGACGCCCGTGGGCCATGTCCGGCGGGGCGCACTCACGACATGGTTGCCGTCCGTCGAAGCGGAAAGCCGGATCGTGAGCACCCTGGGCTCGGGGTCCCAGATCGTGGCTGCCGCTTCTCCTGCGAGCGCCATGGGAAACGGTCGCGCAAGCTGATCGGCCGCCATCTCCCGCAGCGCGCCCCGCGTGTGCGCCACCGAACCCTCGTCCCAGAGCCCCCATGAACCCTGCGAGTGCTCTTCGTAGAGCCAGACGGCCCAGCTCGCCTGGTACTGATCGAAGGCGGCCAGGCAGGTGTCGATGTAGAGCGCCCCTCGCTCCGTACGGGGGTCGTTTCCGAACTCACCGATGAACAGATGTGCCCCATGGTCTCGGGCCTCCTGGTCCGCCGCCGCCACGGAGTCCCGGATCGCTCCCACATCCTCGCTCGCCCATCCATCCTCGAAGACGTCCGTGTAGATGTGCGGGCCGTAGATCGCGTTGTCGAATGGGAACGGGGCCTCGACCGGAGCGGCGTCCGTGATGTTCCGGATTGCATCCGGCTCGAACACGACCGGCAGGGTCGGATGGGCGGCGCGCACGGCCGTGGTCACCGCATCGTGGAAGGCATCCAGTCCCGCCTGATCTCCCAGCGGCACGGGCTCGTTCTGCAGTTCCAGCGCCACCGCGCCGGGGTGGTCCCGCAAGAAGGCTGCGAGATGTCCTGCCATCTCTGCATAGGCGTCCATCGCCCCCTCACCCGTGCTCGAGAGCGGCGCGTTCGAATAGAGACTGCGGAATGCGGCGATGACCGCAGGGGAGATGCGCCGCGCCGCCAGCTCCTCGCTCGTCAGTGGCCCCTCCAGCAGTGCCGGAGGAGGAGGCTCGATGGCCCAGAGTGGTGCGCCATCCTCTCCGATGTCCTTGCCATACGCGTCCTGATGCAGGTCGACGATGGTCAGGACCCCTGCATCATCGCAATCGTCCACCAGACGTCCGATGTGCGAGAGGTAGGCCGCGTCCCAGTCATCCGGCTCCGGTTCGATGCCCGACCAGTTCACCGGCAGCCGCAGGAGGTTCAGGCCGAGCTCCTCGGCAAGAAATGCGCAGTCCTGCCCGGTGAACGGCGGGATCTCCTCCAGCGCGGCGCGCCCATCATCGAACGTTACGTCGAAGAGACCCTCGACCCGGGCGTTGACACCACGCAGGAGGACCGTCCTGCCGGACGAGTCGATGAGGCGACCCTGCTCGACAGACAGGCGCGCCGTGGGCACGTCCGGCGCGCCCGAGTCGACGGACGACGGCTGGTCGGTCGCCGCGCAGGCCGGAAGGAAGAAAAGCAGGCAGAAGGCTCGCGACATGGCGCCATCGTAGCGCGAGACCGCTGAACCACGGAGACCTCCGTCCGCTCCAGGCCCAGGGTCGTGGCACAGTGGGGCGGGAGGGCCGATGCAGCGCCTGGCGGGTTGTACAGCGATGCTGGCGCTCGGGTGCGCCACGCCCCCGCCCAGGATGGTTCTCGTCCTGGTCGACACGCTGCGGGCCGACCGGCTGGGCGTGTACGGCCACTCGCGTTCCACCACGCCCGCACTCGACGCCTGGGCAGCCGAAGCGACGGTATTCGAGACGGCCCGCAGCCCCGCGCCCTGGACCCTCCCCGCTGCCCGGGCCCTGCTCGGCGCAGGCGCGCCCGAGAACTACACCGAGGACGACACCGTCGTGACGCGTCTCGCAGCGGCCGGCTGGTACACCCACGCGGTCCTCGCCAACCCCAACCTGTCGCCTGCCGCCGGCTTCGGCGAAGGTTGGCATGCAGTCTCGATGGACGATGGCGCGAATGCCTCGGCCCAGATCGGACGCGCCCTGGAGGCGCTGGACGAGGCCCCGGCGGGCCCCACGTTCATCCTGGTCCATCTCATGGATCCCCACCTGCCCTATGTGGAGGATGCCGCGTACCGCGGTCTATGGGCGGGGCCAGCGCCGTCCGAACGCCTTCAGGGGGCCTTCACCGAAACCCAGCTGCGGGCGGCCCGGCTCGCGGGCGCCGCACCCCTGTCCGCCGAAGAGCGCGTCTATCTCGCCGCTCGGTACGACCAGAACGTCCGCGCGGTCGATGATGCGCTGGGTCCACTCCTCGCCCGACTTCGACCCACCGACACCCTCATCTTCACGGCCGACCATGGAGAGGCGCTGGGCGAGGACGACCACGTCGGACACGGACACGCTCTCTCGGAGCCCGTCGTCCGGGTGCCCCTGGTCGTCGGTGGCCCAGGCTGGCACCCCGGTCGGGTCGCGGGCGCCGTCGGTCTGGCAGACGTCGGGGCGACGATGCTCGGGGTTGCCGGAGCGACCCGGCCCGCGGCGGCCACGGGGCGCGACCTGCGGACCGACCGCGGGGGGCATCCCATGCGCCTGTCCCATACCCGGGTGGGCCCAGCGCGAATCGGTCTCGTGAGCGGACAGCAGAAGTGGGTGGCGACCCTGTCCCGGGTCGCGCATTTCGATCTCGGCATCGACCCTGACGAGGACGCCCCCAGACACGCTGGTTGGACGACGGCAGAGATCGACCACTGGGCCGACGCCGGCGGGCCCCCGCTCGATGAGGTCTGGGGGGTCGCCCTCGCGCCTGCTGTCGAAGCCGCCACGCAGCTTGCGCAGCCCGGCGTGGAGGCGGTCACGCTCCGCCACCCCGCTGGACTGGCCAGTGTCAACTGGCCGCCATCCGCCCGAGGGGCGCGACCGGATGCCGCTGCGCGGGGCGACGGCTGGCGGGTCACGTCCGCGGGCCCCCTGCCCCGGGAGCTCTGGTTCCGGCCGCTCGACCCTGGCTCGGACCCCGCCGACGCCACCCTTGTGGTCCGGCTCCGGGACGAGGACAAGAACGGATTCGACATTCCCGGTGTGTCCCTGTCCGTGGGGCGTGCGCCGCGCTGGGACCCGACGACCCGAGCGGGCGGCGACCCTCGGTCGCTCGAGGCGCTTGGATACATGCAACCCTGACGCGCGTCGACATGCATCGCTCCGAAGGCCGTGCCCGTGCGGGTGCTGCCACGTTACGGTCGCGCGGTCGCCACGGAGACCCTGTGACCCGCCCCACACCCGTTCGCACACTCATCCGGAGCCTCATCGCCGGGTTCGTCTGGATCGGTGCGATGTTCGGACTTGAGCTGTGGGAATCCGCCAGCCGACTCGAACGCTCGGCCAAGAAGGTCCGGACCGACGACACCGCGCTTCGTCTGGCCAAGGAGGCCGCCGAACAGTACCTCCTGGGAACGACCCAGGCCTATGTGCTCATGGCCGTGCTGGCCGGCATCCTGCTGCATTTCTCCTTGCAGATCTGGTTCCCACGGGAGCCGGGATGGAAGCGATGGTGGGCGGCCGCCGTGGTGTTCGCTCTCACTGCCACCGGCGCCTTCTTCAGCCATGACATGGTGCTGTTCCCCCAGCGCTACTACTACTACGACTTCATCAACACCTACGCCGACATGGCCCATCCGGACAAGCTCCTGGCCGGGTGGACCCTGGTCGGGGTCATCCTCCTGGGCATGGGCGTGCGCCGCCATGATGCCGCGACCCGGACCCGCCTGCTTCAGTCGCTCGGCGCGCTCGGCGCGCTCATGGTCGCCTGGGGCGTCGCCACCCATGACCCGCGGGAAGCACCCGCCGAGGACAACCAGGGCCCCAACGTCATCCTGCTCGGGATCGATGGCCTTCGGCCCGACCACCTCCGCTCGTTCGGGTACGACCGCGACACCGCTCCCAACATCGAGGCCTTCCTCGAGGAGGCGGTGGTCTTCGAGTCTGCCTGGACGGTCTTTGCCCGGACGTATCCATCCTGGACCTCCATTCTCTCGGGCCGCATGCCCCAGACCCATGGAATTCGCGACAATCTCCCCCAGCCACACCTTCTCGTTCCTGATGAGACCGCCCTGCTTCCCCAGGTGCTCAAGGCGGAGGGCTACCACACCACGTTCCTGACCGATGACAGCCGCTTTGCCTACATGGTTCCCGAGACCGGCTTCACGGCCATCGAGCAACCGCCGCCCGGCATCCAGAACTTCGCGCTGAGCGCCAATGAGCCGTTCTTCCGCCTCCTCGGCGGGTTGCTCTACAATCGTCTCGGGTTCGCATTCGTTCCCGTGTTCGCCCACAACCAGGCGATGGGACGTTCGTTCCGCCCCGACGATTTCGTCGAGTACGCATCGAACCTCATGCGTCGCTCCAGCCGCCACGAACGCTTCCTGTACGTCGTCCACTCTTGCGTGCTCCACAGTCCGGGCGACCGTCCCTGGCCGTGGCACCAGATGTATGAGCAGGCCGGCTTCCAGGGCCCCAACCGCTTCAAATACGCCCGCGCGGGGAGCACGGTCGCCGGCAAGGCAGACATGCAGGGCCTCTCCGAGCACGAACTCGCAGAGCAGGACCACAAGCTCTACGACTCGGG
>JAYYRS010000587.1:0-2648 GCA_036126975.1 Myxococcota bacterium | reverse complement strand
TACAGGTCGCGTTCATCAATGCCGGAGCGCTGCGGATCAACCGGGACATCGCGGCGGGCGTCGAGGTCACCCGACGCGAGGTGGAAGAGCTGCTGCCCTACCCGAGCCAGACCCAGCGCATCCGGCTGGACCGCCCGACGTTGGAGGCGGTGCTCGCCCGGTCGGTCCGGAACTGGACCGGCCAGGGACACTGGTTGCAGGTCGCAGGGCTCGCGTTTCGGCACGACCCGGAATCCCGCACCGTCTCGGACGTGACGCTGCTCACCCCGGATGGTCCGCGACCACTGGGCGCCGACGAATCGGTCGAGGCCGTCACCGTGACCTACCTCACGACCCCATCCACGGGGCAGGATGGCTACACCATGATCACCCCGGCGCACCGGGTCGGCGAACCAGGTCCGGCCGTCAAGGAGCTCGTGCTGGAGGCGCTCGAGAACGCACGGGACGCCGGCATCGCGCCGGTTCGCGAGGGACGGATCTGCAACGTCCAACGGCCAGGGCCATGTCTGGCCGTGCCCCGCTGATCCGCGAGCGGGCGGTCAGAAGTCGATGACCGTGGCGTCGTCGCCCATGGGCCTGTCGGGGATCCGGACCCGGGCATCGGCGCCCTTGTAGGTGCGGACATACTCGGCATAGTGACCGGTGACCCGCTTCACGTAGTCGCGGGTCTCGTCATACTGGATGAGCTCGACGAACAGGTCCGTGGGCACGGCGTCCCGGCGCGGCTTGTACCAGCGACTCATGTTGTGGGGGCCACCGTTGTAGGAGCCGACCGCCATCGGAAACACGCCATCAAAGCGGTCGAGCAGCTCGCCGAGGTAATAGATGCCATACCGGAGGTTCACCTCTGGATCTTCGAGGTCGCGCGGGGAGTACCGATGCTCCCCGAGGAGAGCCGCGACCTTGGCACCCGTGCGGGGCATCACCTGCACCAGGCCGATCGCACCGACGGGGGACAGGGCGGTGTTGCGGTAGGTGCTCTCCTGTCGCATGACCGCCATGACCAGGAATGGGTCGACATCAAAGCGTTGGCTGTAGGACCAGACCTCTCGCGGTCGGACCACCGGGTAGGCGAGCCGCCGGACGATGTCGGCATCGGCGTCGTCGTCGACGTATCGGTCGAGCCCGGAGCAGGCCCGCGCCGCGTGGTGGTGGTCCAGGACCAACAAGAGGAACGGCCGCCAGTGCTGGACCTTCAGGCCAAGAGATTCGATCTGCTGACGGCGAGGGGCGCCCCCAGCGCCGTTCAGCTGGACGTCCCGCCACTCCTCGTAGATGTCAAACAGCACGCGGGCGGAGTCGGTGTACAGGCCTGCGGAAGCGAGGTCATACGCGGCAGGGAGCCCCGGCCACAAGGCCTTGTGCGCCTCGGTGAAGCGGGCAAAATCCGCGTCCGCCTGGGTGGGGTCCCAGAACTCGGAGGGGACGTAGCCATCGGGCATCGGCAGCCCTGACTCTGGGACCGTTGGCGGATTCGACGCGGCAGCGGCATCGTCCGCGTACCCGGTCGGGTCTGCCCGGTGGTGCGCATCCCAGCGGATGGACATGGCCTGGCGCTCTGCGGTCGGGTCGAGCAGTGCCGCGCGAGGGGGGCCGTCCGCTGGCGATGTCACGGGCACCGAGGCAGGCCACAGTCCGGTCTGCGCGATGCTCCGGGTCACCGGGCGCTGCATCGGGGCAAGCTCGGTGGGCAGGACGCCATGCCAGCGCCCATCCCGGATCGACCAGCCGTCTTCGTCGGCGTCGCCGGACGCGGCGCCGCGGAGGAGTTCCCGGTACCATCCCGTCGCATCGTGTTCCGCTGCGGCTGCGCGGTCCGATTCAGCGCCTTCTTGGTCTCCCGACGCCGCGCGCGTCTTGGCGCGCCAGTAGTGCGCCGCTGCCCTCCACTCCCGGGGGCCCTTCAGGAGGGAATCGAGGTCCGCCGTCGCCTGCTCCGGGTTGCCGGCGAGGTGGTGGGAGAGGGCGGCGTAGAAGCGCGCCTTCCGGCCGAAGGAACCCCCTCGGCGTGCGAGAGCACGCCATCGCTCCGCCGCCTCCTCGTTCTCCCCGGCGAGCATCGTCGCCCAGGCCATGTCGTCCTTGGCCCCCCGCCAGCGCCAGTCCGATGCGTGCGCATCGAGACCGATGCGGCCCCAGGCCGCCGCCTTGGCCCACTCCCCATCGCGGCTCCACGCCCGGAAGATCTGCCAGGCCACCCCCGGGTCGGCCTTCTCGGCGTATCGTGCCTCCATGGCGGCGGCGTACACGTCGTAGCGGCGAGTACCCCAGGCGAAGCTCTCCTCGTTCTTCTGGACCCAGGCGGCGACGGCCGGCTGATCCGCCGAGTCGCGGGCGAGCTGCTGGAACATGGCCCAGGCCTCGGGATGTCGACCGGACCTGCGCAAGGACGCGCACCGCCGCATGCGCGAGTTCGGGTCCTGGGGCACAGGAAGTGCGTTCTCATGGCCCAGCGCGACGAGGTTGCGGAGCTCGGCCTGCACAGCGAGGTCCGTGGAGGGGTAGCTGTGGGACAGGGCCAGCTCGTGCAGAAGCTCGATGCCTCGTGACGGGTCGGTCCTCGCCCACGCCAGCGCGACGCCCAGCCGGATCTCCTCCTTCCGGGGCGTGTCTGGATGGTGCTCGAGGTAGCTTTCATACGCGGCGAT
>JAYYRS010000586.1:0-4760 GCA_036126975.1 Myxococcota bacterium | reverse complement strand
GCACGACTCTGGGTACACCGTCGGGAAGTAGCCCCCCCAGATGACGGTCGTACCGGGGAACCTCGCCTTGAGCGCGCGGCACCACGGCACCGCCACCCGCAGCTGGGGGCCTGGCATCACCGTGACGAGAACGACCGTCTTGGTGGGCGCGCGCGCGACCGCGGCTTCGGCTCGCTGGAGGGCATCCAGCTCGACATTGCCATCGCGAATCTCCCACGTGGTTCCGTCGGGGATGCCTCGAGCGAGGAACAACAACGACAGCGGCAGGCGCCGATGACTCTTCTGCGCGCGGGGATTGACGAGGACCAGATGCACCCCAGGCGCGTAGCCCGTCGGTCCCAGACGGGCCTCAGTGAAGCTCGGCCCAACAGACGCACCGCGCGCACACCGGGTCGGTGGAGATGTCGAGCTCGCGCAGCTCCGGCACCGCGTCCACCAGTCCGTGCCCCAGCCCACGCCTTGCAGTCCCCATGACCGGGAGGAAGAAGCAAGGCCGCACCTGCAGGTCAGCCTGCACGAAGACGGACGCGTAGGGGGCGTTGCAGGTCGGCGGCACATGCGTCCCGTCGCCGATGTCCGCGGCCAGCTTGTCGTGGATCCGGGCTTGCGCGACCGGCGAGTCCACCACGAAACCGGGCGGAACCACCTCACGGGCACGGGCGAGGCCGGCGGCCACCGTAGCGGCATCCGCTCCCCTGCCTCCCGGCGCTCCGGCGCGTCCAAATGCTTCCGTGGCATCGAGATCCGCCGCGAGGAAGCTCACCGAGTCGAAGCCGATCTCGACGGCTCGCTCGGCGATCCGGTGCAGTGATTCCGCATTGCCAGGGGTGACCGTCACGCGTGCGCGGATGGGAAGCGTGGGTGCCTCGCTGCGCAACACCGCGACCCCCCGGGTGACCGCGCCCAGGCCGTCCACGCCCCGCGTCTGGCGGTAGGTCTCCGAATCGTATCCATCCAGCGACACGATGAGTTCGGCACAGGTCCGGGCCACAAGTGCGGCGTCTCGGGTCAGTGTCAGGCCATTGCTGAGCAGGGTCACCGGGACTTCGGCCGCCGAGATGGCCTCGAGAAGCGCGGCGCGGTCCGACCGGAGCAGGGGCTCACCGCCGGTCACGACCACGGACCGCGCTCCGAGCGACACCGCCTCCTCGACCAGTGCCGCCGCGATCGATGGCGTCAGCGCCTCGCCACCCGCCGGGCCACGATACGCGCAGGCCACACACCGGCTCTGACATCCCGTCGTGGCCTCGAGCAACAGGGTGTGGAGACGACGCACGCGTCCCGTTCGCTGTGCGAGCGCCGCAGAAATCCGGACAGGAACCGCCGGTGGCGGTTCGGGCGTGGCCTGCCGCACCAGTTCGACCACGAGGTGGTCACCGATGTTGCGAAACCCCGGGAGACGGCGGAGGGGGGTTTCCAAGCGCGCAAGCGTCGTCGACAGCCCACCGAAGCGGCTGCCGGGCGGAGGCAGGAGAAAGCCCAGCCCACGACGCTCCGACAGCGTGAACCAGGGGGCGAACGCCCGCCGGATCTCCCCCGCTCCGAGATACCGCGTCGCGATCGCCGCTCCCTCGACATCAACATCCGTGGCCGCCGCCATGCGCCCGAGCGCCTGCCCGGGGCGACCGCGCAACAGCTCCCGAAGCATCCACATCGGGTGCACCCGGGGCATGGGGACAACGATGAGGGTCCCACCGGGACGGAGACATGTCGCGAGGCCCAACGCGACCGCACCGAGGTCCACGCAGTTGGCGACCCCGAAGTCCATAAGCACGACATCGAACGGTCCATCCGCCGCGAGGGTTGCAACGTCCTCGGCTCGACACTCCCTCGCATCGAGTCCCGGAACGCGACGCCGCGCCTCCGCGATCATCCCGGCCGAGGCATCCGCAGCGATCACATCCGCGCCCCGCTCCGCCAGCCACGCTGCATCGGTTCCGATGCCGCAGCCCAGGTCGAGCACACGGGTACCGACACCCACGTGTCGCGCGAGGCGCATCCGCACCGCATCTCGCATCACCTGCGCGACGGGATCATCGTCCCATCGCGTTTCGTAGCGGAGCGCGTGGAGGTTGAAGCCGGAGTCCATGTCGGAGCGCGACATGCGGGGATTCCTTGACAGCAGATTGACGGGTGCCGACCAATGGGGCCGCTGCCCTCCCTTATGCTCCCGCTCTGACCTTGAGCACCGCTGTATCCGGAGATCGCCGATGGGCACCCACCGCTCCTCCCTTCTTCTTTCTGCCATCGCACCGCTGGCGCTCGCCGCCGCCCCGATCGGGCTGGCGACCGTCGCCGCCGCTCCGGCGGTCGCGCATGCCCAGGACGCCTTCGCCGACAACCTCGTCGAACTTCTGCCCGTCGGGCAGGTCGTGGCGGATGGCGCAACGCCGATCACCTTCCAGGTACTCGCCCTGGACCGGTCCGGTGCCCCGATCACCAACCTCGACGCCCGCGTCGCGCTGTCGGACGGCCAGGGAATCCGCCTCGTCGGTTCCAGCCCCGGCATCTACACCGGCCAGTGGACACCCAAGGCAACGACGGCAGCCGGAACCGTCCAGGTCACCCTCAAGGGCAAGGCCGGGCGAACCAACATCTCCAAGGTGTGGAGCATCCAGACGACGCCTTCGTCCTCCGGTCCCGTGGTCGGGACCGCAAACCCCCCACAGATCAGCCTGGGACAGGACGTCTCGGCAAGTCTGACCTTCACCCTGACCGGCGCCGCGGCCGCAGCTGCAGCTGCAGGGGACCTCGCGGTCCTCTCCTCCTCCGGCGACGTCGCGAACCTGACCAGCATGGGGAACGGCACCTACACCGCGCTGTACACCCCCCCCGCGCAGTCCTACCCGCAGCTTTCGATCATCACGCTGGTCGACCGGCGCAGCCCCGGGACCAGCTACGGGTCCCTGGTCCTTCCGCTGGTCGGCAAGGCCGCGTTCCCGATCACGGCGATGCCCAATAGCCGGGTCATGGTCAAGGTCGGGGACCGGGAGTACGGGCCGGTCTCCGCGGACGCATCCGGCCGCGCCCAGGTGCCCATTGTCGTTCCGCCCGGGGTGTCCACTGCGACCATCGTGAGCATCCTCGGCTCCAAACGGTCCGAGACCCCCCTCGACCTGCAGGTGCCCCCCTCCAAGCGGATCCGGCTGTTCCCCACCTTGCAGACCATCCCCGCCGACCCGACGTACCCGGTGCCCGTCCGAGTGAAGGTGGCGACACCGCAGGGCGCACCCGACACTGCAGCCCAGGTCAACTTCACGGCAACGGGGGGCACCATCAGCGCCCCCATCCATGAAGGAAATGGTGTCTACAAGGCGATGTTCACGCCGGCGATGTCGGCCACGCCTGTCCAGGCCACCGTGAGTGTGGCGGTCGCAGACTCCCGGATTCCCCAGAACGATGCCCTCACCATCAACCTCGCGCCCGCGCGCCCCGCATCGCTCGCGCTCTCCCCTGAGCCAGCGACGCTGCCAGCAGGCGCGATGGCATTCCAGGTCCTCGCCAAGCTCACCAACGCCAGCGGTGGAGGTGTCTCCGGCCAGACCGTCGACATCCAGGCGGAAGGGGCGCGACTCAACGGTCCGGTGCGGGACCTCGGCGGCGGTGACTACCAGGCGGCCTTCTCGCCGCGGGACGGCAACCAGGCGATCCCGATCCACGGCGCGGTGAAACTGTCCGCTTCCGGCAATCCGCTTCACCGTATCGTTGCCATCGCGGACAGCGAGCGCATCTCCGCGGCGGGGGGCGCCACCACCGGAATCACGGTCGTTGCCCTCGACGCCCATGGCTACCCTGTCGCTGGCGTCCCAGTGAACCTGGGCGTCCTCCAGGGTGGCGGGGCCATCCCGCCAATGGCGACGACCGACGCAAACGGGATGGCGCGGGTTCAGTACACTGCCGCAGACGGCAGTGGACTCGCCACCATCCAGGCCTCGTCGGGCGACAAGGCAGCCGGGGTCGCCATCCTGAAAGCCCCGGGTTCGGTTGCGCCAGGCCTCGACCTCCCTGCGGCTGGCAGCGCCCAGCAGCGACAGATGACGGACGCATGGGACGCGCTCATCACGTCCGCCCAGGTCACCCGGCCGGGTGCCGGGCTCGCCGTCCGGCCCACGCCCGTCACGCCGTCGGTCGCGACGAAGCTCGAGCTGGTCGCCGATCCGGCCACAGCCGTTGCGGGCGGCACCGTCGTACTGCGCATCTCCGCACGCGATGCACGCGGCGTGGGACTCAGCGGCCAGACACTTACAGTCCAGGCGACCACCGGACAGGTGGGTCCCGTCCAGGACACCGGCGGCGGAAGCTACCAGGCGACCCTGCAGGTTCCTGCCGGCACGGCAGGGAGCGTGCAGGTCGCCGTCTCGACCTCCGGCGGCGGCGTAGCCGCTTTCCTGGACCTGCCGATTTCACAGGGCAGCATGGCTGCGTGGGGCGTCGGCGACGGTTCGGCCGCGGCCGAATCGCCCCCCCAGAAGGCCAAGCCTCCGCGGGAGCCGCGCTCGCAGGGCGACTATCCCTGGCTCCGGTTGAGCGGTGGCTACCTCGGCGGTCTGTACTCCTACCAGCAGTCCCCAGCCACCCAGCAGGGTCCGCTCTACGCGCGAGAAGTGACCGTAGGCGGCGGCGCGACCGACACTGCCGGCACGACCGGACTCCAGCTCAACGGACGCGCCTTCCTCCCCTCATTCGACTACGTCGGGTTCGAAGCCGGATTCCGCACGAGCAACTGGTCCATTCAGCTTGCCGAGGGCTTTGACGAGCCC
>JAYYRS010000585.1:0-3152 GCA_036126975.1 Myxococcota bacterium | reverse complement strand
ACAAGGACGACGCAGTCCATGTGGTGGCGACCGCGGATGACGGCACCGACACCTCGACCGCCATGAGCGGCGCGGTGACGGTCTCGAATACGCCGCCGACCGCCCCGACGGTCGCCATCACCCCGGCCGACCCCAGCTCCGGGGAGGAGCTCGTCTGCGAGGTCGTGACGGCCGGCACGGACGTCGACGGCGACCCGGTCTCCTACACGATGTCGTGGACCGTGCACTCGGCGGCATACAGCAGCGCCACCACCACCACGTGGACGGACGACACCGTTGTTGGCGCCGACGTGCTCGCCGATGAGACCTGGATCTGCACCGCCACCCCGGACGATGGCGATGACGATGGAGCGGTGGGCGTCGACTCGGTGACCGTGCAACCCGACACCTGCGCCTTCACCTTTGCGTCCACGGCGAGCGAGCTGTCCATCAACCCTACGGGGTTCGGAATCGGCCGGAGCGACTTCACGCTCGAGATGTGGATCCACGCGGGCACCACCACGGGCGCGGGAACCGCGACCGTGTTCCGCACCAACGCCACCCCGCTCAACGACCCTGCGACGGTCATGCATGCCCTGGTGGATACAACTGACTCCACCGAGGTTCCCTACCGGGCATTCCTGTCGCTCAGGGACAACTGGTGCGAGGAGCCGAATGAAGGCTACCAGGCCTGGATCCCACGCGACGGAGACTGGCATCACGTCGCGACGGTCCGGTCGGGAGACCGGCTGCTGACCTTCCTCGACGGCGTGCAGACGACCAACCACAGCCTGGCCTTCAGCGGGACCACACCGCCGCTGTCCAACGATGGCGTGGCCTACATGGGCGCCCTGGGGATGAACCCTGCACCGGCCGGTCTCTCCATCGGCCCGATGCGATTCGTCTCCTCCGCCGTCTACACGTCGACGTTCACGCCGGCGACGGACTGGACCGTCGACTCGGACACCATCGGGCAGTGGAACACGACGTCGTGCTTCGACGGCAGCACCCTGCCGGACGAGACCGGCGACAATGATGGCACCGGGGCCGTGGACCTGACGGCGACCGCCGGGCCCGGCTGAGTCCGGCGGTCAGCCCTCGCGGGGCCGGGCCTGCCAGGTCTCCCACAAGCCGTCCCCGGCCGGCGCATCGGGGGCCACCCCTGCCGCCCGCCGCAGCCACGACGAGACTCCGGCCAGGAGCAGGGGCGGAAGGTCCAGCGCCACGCGCTGTCCAGAGGCACGGCGCCGCAGGCCCACCGCCACGCCGGCCAGGTGCACGCCGGTGTGGAGGACCACGGAGTTGCGGACCTGTTCGTGGGCGGCATCCAGCCGCGATGACGCCGCCTCGATGTCCCCCGCGCGGAGCCGGTGCAGCGCATCGACCAGCAGGGCCCGGGCCTCGGCGCGAGCCGGGCCGGCAAGCCGGTGGGCGCGGGCGCGCTGCAGGGTGGCGAAGGGGCGCATGCCAGGACGCTACCGCAGGGGACCGGCCGCGGGCGGCCGCCCGTCCCGGTGCGCCATCACTCCAGGGTGAAATCGCCGGAGTACTGTTCGTTGTAGGTCGACAGCCCCGACCAGATCAACCGGTCTGGGCTGTCGCTGTACGTACGGAGCTCTCCGGGGAACGAACCCATGTTGTTGCCTCCAAAGAACAGCTCGACCTCGCTGTTGGTGGAATCCCAGCCAAACACGTCTACAAACTCCTGCCCGTCAGAATCGCGCCTGCTGACGGTCTCGAAGGCGAAGTCGCAATCGGGGCACGTCGTGCTGTCGCGGTTGCTGGACACGATGGTGAAGAAGACCGAACCCGAGATGTTGTACGCGCCCGAAAGGCTGGTGTAGGCCGCGGAACCCCCACCGCCGCCGGATCCCGAACCGCCGCCGGAACCCGAATCGCCGCCGGAGCCCGTATCGCCGCCAGAGCCCGTGCTGCCGCCAGAGCCGGAGCCGCTGCTGCTCCCGGAGCCACCGCCGCTGCCGGAGCCACCGCCGCTGCCGGAGCCACCGGCGCCGCTGCTTCCCCCGGAGAAGCCCGTATCGGTACTCGACCCGCCGTTTCCGGAACCGGGTCCGACGTCGGATGGGTCGCCTTCGCCGTCCTCCTCATCATCGTCTTCAACGGCGGTCCACTCGTCGACATCGTCCTGGGTGATCAGGCATCCGGCGGTGAGCAGGGTGGACAGCATGAGCATGTGGTGCGGCTTCACCATGAGAACCCCCAGGTGACGGAGTGGGTGGATGCGCGGAGCCAAGTGGTGCCCAGCGTGGCGGCGCCGAGGCCAAGCAGGGAGTAGCCGCCGATCACCAGCCCGTTGTGCAGCCCGGCCGCGCTCGCGGCCGTATCGATGGTGCCCGAAGACTCGACGTTGTCCTGGATGGCGGAGCGGAACGGGACGGAGGCCGCCAGCGCACCCCCGCCGACCGCCATCAGCGAAAGGCCGCTGATGAGGCGCCCACGGGGGAGCCCGCGGGCGGCGCTTGCTGCCGTCGCGGCCTTGGACGCCACATCGGCCGCCGAGATGCCTTCGCTCGCTGGAACCACTTCCTCGGCCACCTGCGGGAGGGCCTGCGCGGCATCTGCGGCCGCAGTTGCCGCCGCGGCGGCCGCCGCTGCCGGGGCGGGCGCAGGCTCGGGTTCCGGCTCGGGCTCGGGCTCGGGTTCCGGCGGCGGAGGGGCCACGGGCGCAGCGACCCCCTCCGGCTCGGGGTCCGGCTCGGGTTCCGGCTCGGGTTCCGGCTCGGGTTCCGGCTCCAGCTCAGGTTCAGGCTCGGGCTCGGGCTCAGGCTCAGGCTCCGGCTCGGTTTCGGGCTCCGGCTCAGGTTCTGGCTCGGGCTCGGGAGCCGGTTCGGGCTCGGGTTCAGGCTCTGGTTCTGTCGGGGTCTCGACTGGCGGCGCCGCGATCTCGTTCGGTGTCGGTGCACCGCCGCGTCCAGCAAGAGCCGCCGCGTCCGCCACCAGGCCCGCGGCGAAATCTACCGTTTCGCCATCGATCAGGCCGCCCGACAGTTCGGACAAGTCCACGGATTCGCTTCCGAAGGAGGCGGTGATCATCTGAGCGGGTGCCGCAACGGCAAGACCGTTCGATCCCCTCGAAACCGCGGCCCCCGGGCTGGCGGGCGCCGCGCCCGGAAGGGCAGCCGGAGAGGCCGGACGAGCGGGCGAATCGATCA
>JAYYRS010000584.1:0-2547 GCA_036126975.1 Myxococcota bacterium | reverse complement strand
CCTCCGGGTCGCCGCCGTGCTGGGATGGCGGGCGGCCGAGTGTGGCCCCCCCGATGCGGATGGCGACGGCATCACTGATGACATCGATGCCTGCCCGCGGGTCCCTGAGGATGTCGATGGATACCTGGACGATGACGGATGTCCGGATGACAACGACGGAGATGGCATCGCGGATGCAGATGATGCATGCCCCTCGCTGGCCGGACCGGCAGACCTGGAAGGCTGCCCGGATGGTGACGGCGACGGTCTGGCCGACGTCAAGGACGCCTGTCCGGCAGATGCGGGGCCGATCGAGCTGGATGGTTGCCCGGACCGGGATGGCGATGGCTTCCGCGACAAGGACGACGCCTGTCCGGACAAGCCGGGAGGGCAGAAGTCGAAGGATGGCTGCCCCGTGGTCGTGGTGACCCGCAAGGCCATCAAGATCAACGACAAGGTGCTGTTCGAGACAGACGGCGACCGCATCCTCCCGTCGTCCTACGGGCTGCTGGACCAGGTCGCGCGGGTCATGAAAGAGAACAGCCAGTTGAAGAAGATCGAGGTCCAGGGCCACACAGACAATACCGGAACCGACGGCTACAACGATGCGCTGTCCAACCGGCGCGCGCGCGCGGTCCGCACCTACCTGATCGAAGCGGGCGTGGCGCCCGAGCGGCTGGTCTCGAAGGGCTATGGAGAGACGCAACCGGTCGCATCGGGCGATTCGGACGCCGTCCGAGCCCAGAATCGGCGGGTCGAGTTCAAGATCCTCGAGCAGTGACCCGACCAGGGGTCTCCAGACCGCCGTGTGGCTAAACGCAGGCCTCCGGCTCCGGCCTTGGGCTGGCAGGAACCGGAGGCGGTCGCTCCGCGCAGGCGGCTACTCTGATGCACTACCCTCGGAGCCCTGGCTGACCTCCCCGCAATCGGACGTGGCCTCGAACGGAACGTCCTCGTCGCCACAGCAGAGGCATGGGTCGTCGGCCAGCGCTTCGGCATCGAATGCGAACTCCACCGTGCATGCGGCGTCGGCGAACAGGTAGTCCACGAAGATGCTGCCGGTCATGCGGTCCGGACGCAGGATCTCTGCCTCGAGGCTGGCCACGATCCGGTCATCCTGGGGTTCCGGCTCGATGTCTTCGCAGATGGGCGTGACCTCCATGCCCGCATCGCGGTCGGCGCAGTCCACCGCCGGTGAATCGGCGGAAGTCGATGGCGCGCAGTCAGACCCGGGTTCTCCTTCGCTCTCCGCTCCGTCCTCCTGCTCGACCTCCTCATCGATGTGGGGGTCCGGGTGAGCCGAACCCGCTCCGAGTTCGCCGTCGGCTTCAAGCTGCTCACCATCGATCCGGCCGTCCAGCAGGAAGCCGTCGAGGTCGATGGCAACCTCTCCATCGCCGTAGGTCTCGATGAACGCCCAGGTGTCGAATTCTGGACCGGATCCGCTTCCGGCGTCGATCCCCATGTCAGCGCAGGCGCCATCCGTCGAGATGACGTCCATCTCGAACATCCATTCTCCGGCCTGCAGGTCGGCGGGCTCGGGCTCTCCGGGGATGATGATCTCGAAGCAGGCGGTGAGGGGGAGCAGCAGGGTGGACATGAGCAGGGTGCGACAGCGCATCAGGGTTCTCCGGTTGTGGGACGCCAGGAGCAGATGCATGGACCGTGCCAGCAAACAAGGGGTTGTTAATCCTGCCTTATCAAAAAGGAGCGCTGGACTCGGCTCGCGGAACCATGACCTGGTTGTCGCGGCCGCCTCGCGCCCAGGCGGGGGCGCGGGTGCGGATGGTTGCGCTCCTGACATGCTTCCCACGACTTGCGGCCTCATGTGACGCGTCGTCCGGGTACATCTGGATGGTGGGCCCGGGCCCACGAGGAGCTGCCATGTCCGTCTTGATGCTTCTCGTGCCCGCAGTGCTGGCCATGCCGCAAGACCTTCAGGCGAGCCTGCCTGTGAGCATCGACGTGGTGGAGGTGAAGGGGCCATCCCGCAAGACACTCATCGCGGAGGACGTCCAGCGACGGGCGGATGGGCCAGGCCCTGTGCGGATGGCCGTCGGTCGTGCCGTCGCCGGCAACCTCCAGACGCTGGGTTCATGGTCGACGCTTCCGGATGGCCGGCGAGCCTGGCAGGCCGTGTTCCGCGCCGCCACGGCCGAGCATCTCAGCTTGAGCTTCCCGGAGGCCGTCCTTCCCGTGGGCGCAGAACTCTGGCTGGCCGCCACGGACGGTCGGCACGCCCTCTCGCGTCCGTTGACCCATGCCGATGCCCGACACGGTGAACTCTGGACGCCGTTGGTCCAGGGGGACGAGCTGCGCGCGGTCCTGGTGATCCCGGCAGATGCCCGGGCGCATCTGGAGATGGGCAAGGTCCATGTCGGGTTTCGGCCGATCGGAGCCCCGCCACCGCAAGGCAGCTGCAACATCGATGTGGTGTGCCCGGAGGCCGAGGGGTGGGAAGAGGAGATCGGAGCTGCGGCCGTCTACGGCATGGGCGGAGACTTCTGGTGCAGCGGCTCGATGCTATCGAATACGGCGGAGGATGAACGCCCGCTGTTCTCCACGGCG
>JAYYRS010000583.1:0-7488 GCA_036126975.1 Myxococcota bacterium | reverse complement strand
CCCAGCGCGTACGCGCAGCAGAGGACCGTGAGTCCGAAGGCCAGTGATACCCCGAGAAGGCCGATGCCGACCTCCGGAAACGCTGCAGAGAAGACCGCGCTGCCGCAGCCCCCGAACACGAGAACGAACGTTCCGAGCGCCTCCGCTGTCAGTCGTCGAATCATCTTGTCACCCCGTACTTGCTGAAGACCAGCTTCGCCCCGCCGGATGGGTCAATCCCTTCCGTCCGCGTCAGCCGCCGGCACCGTAGCAGATGTGCCGCAATCCGACGCTTCGGGGCCACGCACGCTCCCTTCCGGCTCCCCCCGCCGCCGGCGTGCCGGGGTCCGGGTCCTCGGCATTCCGCATACACTGTCCGGCGGTTCCCCCGGCACGGAGGCTGCATGCCCGGACCCATCGAGACCCATGGGCCTGTGATCTGGGTCACCCTCGGCTACCTGCTTGTCTACTACGCCTTCCTGCTGAACGGGCTGCGGGTGAAGCTCCGGGTGAGCCGCGAGTGTCGCGAGCGCGGCGAGCGCTTCGACCGCTACCGTGGAGACTACCCGGCGCTGCGTGCTTCGGACCGGATCCAGCTCAACACGCTGGAGCACATGCCGCCCTTCCTCGTCTTCCTGTGGCTCCATGCCTTCGTCGTGGGACCTGCGAGTGCCACGGCCCTGGGCTGGGTCTACGTGCTGCTTCGCGCGACCTACCCGCTCTTCCTCGGCGTTCGCCTCGGGCGGAACATCCCCCGCCGGCTGCTCATCAACACCTTCAGCGGCTACGTGGTGCTGGCCGTACTGGGCGCATGGACAGCGGTCCGCCTTGTCTGAACCCGGATGAACCGTCTCACCAGATGACGATTCGCTCCTCTGGGGGCAGATACAGGGCATTCGCCTCCGTGACGCCGAAGGCCTCGTACCATGCATCGAGGTTCCGGACGATCCCGTTGACCCGGTACAGCGGTGGGCTGTGGCTGTCGGTGACGAGCCTGCTTCGCAGCGCCTTTTCGGTGTACTTGGACCGCCACACCTGCGCCCAGCTCATGAAGAAGCGCTGGTCGCCGGTCAGTCCCGCGATGACGACGTCCTCCTCGCCGCCGAGTGAGAGGCGATACGCACGGTAGGCAAGCGAGAGGCCTCCCAGGTCGCCGATGTTCTCTCCCAGGGTGAGTCGACCGTTCACGCAGGTCTCTCCGTCGTCGAGAGGACAGTAGGCGTCATACTGCGCGACCAGGGCATTCCCGAGGCCCTGGAACGCGGCAAGGTCGTCCGCGGTCCACCAGTTCTTCAGGACCCCGAGCGCATCGTACTTCGCACCCTGGTCATCGAAGCCGTGCCCCATCTCGTGCCCGATCACCCCGCCGATGGCGCCGTAGTTGACCGCCGGGTCCGACCCCATGCCAAAGAAGGGATGGTCAAGGATCGCGGCCGGGAAGACGATCTCGTTGAATGCAGGGTTGTAGTAGGCGTTGACGGTCTGTGGATTCATGAACCACCGGTCGCGGTCGACCGGTTTGTCGAGGTCGCCGAGGTTGTCCTTCCAGCTCCACTCCGCGGCGCGGATGCTGTTCTCCAGCGCACTGTTGCCAATCGCCATGCCTTCGTACGTCTCGAACTCCGCGGGATAGCCGACCTTGGGGTTGAAGCTGGCGAGCTTCGCATGTGCCATGACCTTGGTGTCCGGTCCCATCCAGGTCAACTCATCGAGGTTCAGTGCCATGGCCTTGCGCAGGTTGGAGACCAGTTCGTCCATCTCGACCTTGGCCTGCGGTGGGAAGTGCCGTTCCACATAGACCTGCCCAATGGCCTCCCCCACCGCACCCTCGGTCGCCCCGACCGCGCGCTTCCAGCGAGGCCGCTGCTGGTCCTGCCCGCGCAACGCCGTCCCGTACATGGCGAACACCGCCTCATCGAAAGCTGCCGGGAGCGTGTCCGCATGGTCGATCAGGAAGTGGACGCGGAGCCAGGCCTTCCAGGCATCCAGCTCAGCCTCCTGGGCGATGAGGAACGCACCAGGGAATCCCGAACCGAGCTTCTGCGCGTCCTCTTTCGAGATCTTTGCCTCCGCGAGCTCCTCCGCCGTGGGGGGCACCAGACTCGCGAGGAACGTCTGCTCCTCCGCCAGCCCCATTCCCTCCAGCATCGTCTCGACCGGGAAGCCACCCGCCATCGCGACGAACTCCGATCGCGAGAGCTTGTTGTAGGTGATTTCCGGATTCCGCCGCAGCGCCCGATCCCAATGGGTGCCCGCAAGGCGGGTCTCCAGCTCCATGACCTGGGCGGCGAGGCCCTCCGGGTCTGCGTCGCCTGCTGCGGCGAAGAGTGCCGTCATCATGGCGACATAGGCCGTACGGAGCCCCACGGAGGACGCATCGTCCTTCAGGTAGTAATCGCGATCCGGGAGGCCGAGTCCGCCCAGACCGAACTGCATGATGTTCACGTCCGGTGCCTTGTCGTCGACAAAGACATAGCCGCCAAACGGAGAGGAGAAGCCGGGCGCTGCGAAGCACGCCGCCAGCGCCTCCCGGCTGTCGATCGCCGCAATGCGGTCGAGGTAGCGCTGCGCCGGCGCCAGTCCCGCAGCCTCGATCGCGTCCGTGTCCATGTACGCGTTGTAGAACGCCGCGACCTTGCCCTGGGGGCTGTCGACCGATGGCGTTTCGGCGGCAAGATCCTCGATGACCCAGCGGACGCGCTGCTCACTCTTCTCCTGCAGCAGGTCGAAGCTCCCGTATCGGCTCCGGTCGGCCGGCATCTCGAAGGTGTCGTACCAGCCGCCGTTGACGTGCATGAAGAAGTCATCCCCGGGATGGACGTCGGGGTTGCCGGTGCTGAGGTCGAGGCCGTAGTCCCCCCAGACGTCCGGGGAGACGGTCTGCAGGACACGCGCAGGTGGCGCCTCCGCCGGAGCGTCCACCGGTGGCGGGACGGGAGCGGGGATGGTCTTGGATGCACAGCCAGCGAGGAGAATCAGGAAGCACTTCATGGTTGGCAGCGTAACCAGCGATGTCGACCAGGACGACCGGACTGCGACCACCCCGCGGCCGCGTGGCGGGCGGGACATCGTCGCCCGAAGGCCCCGATGATGGCGATTCAGACCTGCACTTGATGGCACGATGACTGCCGACCTATCCTCGGCTTCGGGGACACCCGTCCCCATGCATCGGAGCCCGCCATGAGTCCTCTTCTTCTGCTGTGTCTCCAACTCACTTCCGCGTGGGCCGGTGGCCCGGTCATCAAGGCCGGGATCAACTCCCAGCGTGTCATCCCCGGGCAGAAGGTCAAGACGATGGAGATGGCCGAGAAGCTCTCCGGCGTAAAGACGATCTCGGTGGTCCCGCTCCAGGGACCGAACGCCAAGCACTTCACGAGCGGCTTCCGCTCGGGACTTCAGCAGCCGAAGCGGGGCAGCTTCAAGACCGGCGCCGACGCGGGCGCAAACCTCGTTGGCGGGCTCGGTGCGCTCGGCTCGGTGGCCACCGGGGGCGCCATCGCCAGCACGGGCGTTCCCGGAGCCAGTCTTCTCGGCGGCGTTGGCGAGAAGGTCATCGGCGACTCGACCGAGCGGGTCGCCGAGCGCATGGATGGGATCGACCGGAGCCCAGACGAGGGCTTCGCGGTCGCGCGTACGGGACCGGAACGGGGCGAGAAGCTCCGCCAGCTGTCAGACCGCGTGAACAGCCCGGATAACGACAAGATGGCCAAGGCGGGCAAGGCCGCCAAGGTCGCCGGCGCCCTGGGCGCGGGCCAGGTCGAGACCGCCCTCGGTGCAGCCAAGGACGTCGCCAAGGTCGGCGCAGCCTTCTTCCGAGCAGGCAAACAGGGGAACTCTCCGTTCTACGAGTCAGTCCTCCAGCCCATCGCCTGGTCCGAAGGAGAGGACTCGGATGCGCGAATCCACGGGACGATCACGCAGGTCCAGAAGCCCGATTTCCACTTCACGAAGGAGAAGAAGAAGAAGAAACGCGACAAGAACGGAAAGGTGGTGAAGAACAAGAAGGGCAAGCCGGTCATGATCACCGTCGAGGTCAAATGTGTGCGCCGGATCGTCGAGGTCGACATCAAGAGCCAGCTCAAGCGTCCGGACGGCGCGGTCATCATGCGGTCGCGCCACAAGGAAACGGTCAAGGACGAGGCGTGTGGCCCCGAGCGGATGAAGAAGATCAAGAAGCCCAATGCGATGACCCGGGGCTCGGTCGCCTACGCGGGGTCTCAGTGGGGTGAGCTTCTCCAGCCGCGGATGACCGCCTCCCGCCTCAAGTTCTACCCCAGCGGCGCCACGGCACTCGCCGTCGAGCAGTACGCCATGCAGAACCAGCACGCCGCAGCGATGTGCCTGCTGCAGGCCGCTGCGGACCATGGGGACTACGCTTCGGCCCACCACAACCAGGCCGTGCTGCTGGAAGCCTATGGGCGCTATGCCGATGCCCAGTCCCTCTACGCGACCGCGTCCGAGAGCCCCACGTTCCAGACCGGCAAATGGGCGGGCGGCGAAGACCGCATGAAGACGCGCCGCAGGCAGATCAGGATCATGGCGACGGCCTACGGGATGGTCGCGAAGGAGACATCCTTCCCCTACGCGGACCAATGTCCGGAGATCGACTACACCGACATACGGGCCACGACGACGAGGGCGAATCTCATGACCGCCAAGGGCGGAGAACTCATCCGACGGCTGCAGGTGGGTGAGCCGCTCCGCGTGCGCGCCGAGACCGCCAAGGGGTTCGAGGTCGAGCAGCTGGACGGCTCGACCGGCTGGGTCGGGAATACCAAGCTCTTCGACTGAGGCCTCAGCGGCGTCCCAGCGCACGGGCGACGCCACTCCCCCGTGGCCTGGGCGCGACGCTCAGTTCTGCTGCGCGGACCGCGCCGGACTTAAAGAACGTTCCCCCTCCGGCTGCGCGGGGCCCACCGTCGTGCGAGCCACCTCGACCAGGCGGTCACCGGCCCTGCGGCCGCCCGTCAGGTTCCGTGCTGTCGGACCCAGCTCGAGCTCGGCCAGCGGGCCCGTCACGTAGAGACCTCGGTGCCAGCACAGATCGGATCCCACGATGGGAAAGCCGCACGCAGCCACGGGCAGTGCGTGGTCTGCAATCAGCCTGTCGATGAGCGCCCCCCCCGGACGCGCACCCGAGAATCCCGTCGCCAGGAACAGCGAGCCGACCCACAGACTCTCCGGCGCGTCATCGAGAGCGAGCAGCATCGTGCCGTCCTGGAGAACGGTTCCGCCCGTGAGCGAGCAGATCCTCCACCGCACCCTGCCCGCCGTGATGGCCGTGAGCAGCGCATGCCGCACGTCGGGTGGCATCGAGCCCCGATGCCGGGCGGCCTGGATGAGCGCGCGGCGCGCATCGTGGTCTCGAGTCGCTGCAAATACGCTCATGTACTTCTTTCCGAGCCAGCCCGGGTCGCTGTCGAACTCCTTTTCCCTGGGTGCATGGCGCGCCAGGACCGTGACGGCCCTGCCCGAGTCCGCCAGACGCACAGCCAGCTGTGCGGCGCTGATGCCTCCACCCAGGATCGCCACCTCGGCCGGGAGCGCCTCGGGTTCGATGCGAGGCCCATCCGAGAAGACATGCCGGACGTCCCCACCTTCCACCCGCAGCCGCGTCGCGGCGGCCGGCCAGCAGGGGTGCTCGCTGTTTCCGATCGCCAGCACGACCCGAGCGGAGCGCAGCGGCCTGCCATCGTCGAGCCGCAGGTCCACTCCGCGAGGACCCAGCGCGATGTGTTCGACACGCCCGCGAATGTGCAGCTCGTCGAGCCCGTACCGGGCCACCACCGACCGCGAATGCCGATCGAAGAGGTCGAGGGACGGCCGGTTGTACCGGGTGGTGAACAGCCCCCGATGCCGTCGATCGCGCTTCCGACGCCCGGCATGCTGCAGAAGTGCGAAGGGCTTGACACCCAGATGATGGACGGCCGGCGACCGAAGGAACCGCATCCCCGTGTTGGCGGTGCAGTGTCGCCAGCGGTCAAGCAGCTCCGGGGCCGGATCCACGATGCGCACCTGCGCCGGCGGGACGCCTCCGTCCGTCACAAGCCGCACCGCGACGTGGACCCCCAGCGGGCCACCGCCAACGATGACCCAGGTCGGCGTCCCGGGCGTGTCCGCCGTCAGCACAACAGCATCCATCGCCCCGCGCATCGGACCACGACCGGCCTTGGGGCGGGGCTTGGCTCCCATCCGGAGGCTGCCCCGGGCCATCCAGCATCGGGGCTGCAGAGGACAGAGTGGTCGGACACGCGTGGCTCCCGAAATGACGTCTGGCTGGGCTAATCCTGCGACGGCCACGCCGCAATCCACCGGAGGGGCCGGTCGCCTTCGGGTCCGGACCGGAGCCACCCTGGTCCCTCCTGCGGCCGGCTACCGGCGCGCTCGACCGCCTCGCGTCCCGCCGAAGAGCCAGGCCGGATCTTCGGTTCGCAAGGCGATGAATGTCGCGCCTACGGTCGGCAGGAGGGACTGCAGGAGCAGAAGGGTCCGCCCTCGGATCTCGTGGTCGAGCAGCTGGAAGACCGCCCAGGTGTTGAGATTGCTCGACAGGAGGAAGAGGCTGGCGATCAGCAATGCCGCACCGCGCCGCGGACGCGGCCTGTCAGGTTCAAGCAGCAGGGCGCGCATGGCCCACGCCCATGGAAGGAGAAGGATGACGCTCGTGTGGGGCCACGCGACCGGCAGGATCGCCCACCCGACGCAGAGCGCACGCCCGGCACTGCCCCGCGCCCAGGTGGCACCGATGAGCACGAAGGCTCCGAAGACCGCCCAGTGGGGGAGCCCAAGGACGCCGACCAGGAAATGCCACGGGGACATGTTCATCGGATGTCGGATCATGCTGGCGACCCAGTCCGGATCCCGATGCGTGACCGCGATCATCGCGGCACAGAACAGCACGGGAAGGACGGCCTCGCGCCACGGACGCGCGAGCGCGTGACCGAGCGCGTAGGGCTTGAACAAGAAACCGGAAGCGAGGCTGACGATCCGCAGGATCGCGCTGCGGCTGTGCAGCGCGCAGAGCATGGGTATGAACAGCAGACCGCTGATGTTCCCCATGCTCCAGATCTGGAATGCCCAGTCGCCGAACTGCCAGTACAGCGCCACCGAAATCAGGGGCGAGAAGACGAGCTTCTCGCTTCGCCTCGGAAAGACGTCCGCGAGCGAAGCGCCCGCGCAGCTCATCACCGCCACCATCCCCGCGGCGTTGAGCAGACGCAGCGTCACGAACAGCCCATGCGTTCCTGCGACATCGGAGTACCAGGCCATCAGGTGCGCCGCTGCAGGCGGGTAGAGCCAGGTGGGCACCGTCGACAGGGGTTCCCCCGCCTTCACCGCCATCACCGCCTTCAGGTAGTGCCGGCCCTCGTCATAGGAGAGGGTCTCCGAAAGCAGCATCTCCAGTCTTCCGGCCGCCACGACAACGGCGAGTAGCACGGCCGCGACGAACCATGCGATGCCGGCTGCCGGCCACCGCGGACCGCTGCCCTCGGCAGCGACGGGCTCGTG
>JAYYRS010000582.1:0-5751 GCA_036126975.1 Myxococcota bacterium | reverse complement strand
GGTCCAGTCGTCGGACTCCACAAACCACAGCCTCGGTCATCCCGACTCTGTACGGCTGGAACCTCCTCCGGGTCCTTGGGGCGAAACTACCGGCGCACGAAGCGCGCCACGGCCTCGCCGTGGTGGGTCTGCGGGAAGAGGTCGACCGACCACAGGTCGGTCAGCTGCCACCCGCCAGCGGCAAGGAGCTGGCGGTCCCGCCCCAGCGACTTCGGCCCGCAGGCCACGTAGACGAGGACGTCGGCATCCGCTTCGGCCAGGAAGCGCGCTGCTCGAGGGTGGAGCCCCGCGCGGGGCGGGTCCACGACGATCCGTCGAGGCGCAGGCATGTCCAGCTCTGGAAGCACGTCTTCGACCGCACCGGCCCTCCAGGTTCCCTGGATGCCGTTGGCGCTCGCGTTTGCTCGCGCAGAGACGATGGCGCCCGCATGGAGCTCAACCCCGACAACGGCCTCGAAACGGTGGGCCAGAGCCAGACCGATGGCGCCGACCCCGCAATACAAATCGATGAGGGTCCCTGCAGACGAAGGCGGTACCTGACCCCCGGGAAACAGCGCCTCCTCAATCGTGGCCAGGAGCAGCTCCGCTGCGGCAGTGTTGACCTGGAAGAAGGCGTCGTGCGGCAGGGTCAGCGTGACCCCTCCGAGGCGGAAGTCCATCGTTTCTGAACCGTGGAGTACGGCGCGAAGCTCGCCCCGCGCGACCTCGGACAGGCGGTCCGTCACGATCCACAGCACGCTGCGGACGCCGGGGATCTCGGCGATGCCGTCTGCGACCGCCCGCACCTCGTCCTCGGCCACTGCGGTCGTGGTGACCAGGGATGCGAGCACGGCAGGCGCCTCGGGTGTCCCGGCGTCTCGCAGCACCAGATGCCGCCATGCCCCCTTGTGGTGGCGGGTGTCCCATGCTGGCTCGAGCCCCAGCGAGGCGACGTGGGCGATGACATCGTTCATCGCCTTGCTTGCGAGGGGGCATGCGTCCAACGGCACGATCCGTGAGAACCATCCGGGTGGGTGGAATCCGAGGAAGCTGCCGCTGAGCGTTCCAGCCTCACGCGCCTCATGCAGAGTGCCCTCGGGCGCATAGCGGGTCGTACCCCAGGACAGCTCGACCTTATTCCGGTAGTGGAATCCATCTGGCGTACCGCGCATCGGGTGGACCCGGACTTCGGACATGTCACCGTCATTCGCGACAAGGCGAGCGATCAGGTCTTGCTTGTGCCGTCGCTGGGACTCCAGCGGCATCTCCTGCAGCTGGCACCCTCCGCAGGTGCCGAAGGCGGGGCACGGCGGCTCGACCTGGTCGGGAGCGGGCCGCAGGATGTCGACCCGACGGGCTGTCTGCTTTCGCCCGGGCCAGGCCTGCACCACCGCGCCCACGGGCGCGCCGCGTATCTTCCAGCGCCGTCCGTCAGCGGCGGGTCCCGATGTATGCCGCGCCTCCAGGCGGTCGAGCATGACCTCGACAGGCTGTCGGTTCTTCTTTCGACGGCCCACGCCGTGCTCCGGGGGAAGGCACGCGGTGGGGTAACCGGACGGCCACCGTCTGGTCGTCGCGCGTGGAAATCCCCGCGCGCTGACCGAGCACCGCAGCCGGTGCAGGCGACGGGGCCTCCGCGTCCGCGCTTCGCTGCGATAGCCTGCGACGCATGCACACCCCGGCCCTCATCATGCCCATCATGTTGGCGATCCTTCTTCTGCCCACGACCGTGTTCGGTGCGCCGACGCTGCTGGGACACACCCATGACCCCGGGGACCATCATGTCGGCCCGTCCCACGATGACGAAGGCGAAGGCGATGGCGCTCCGCCCGAGGGTTCGGGAGACGGCACCGAAGCCGCCCAGCAGGATTGGGATGTGCTCGCGGTCCATGGCCAGCACCATGCGGCGACGATCGAGGTCTCCGAGGGCACGTTCATGAGCGTCTCCGCTCATGGCGATGCGCTCGTCTTCGACCTGCTCGGTGACATCTGGAGCCTTCCGCTGGAGGGGGGAACTGCGACACGCCTCACCGACGACGCCGCGTGGGACAGCGAGCCCCGCTTCTCCCCCGACGGAACCCGGATCGCGTTCGTCTCCGACCGCGGCGGCAACGAGAACGTCTGGACGATGAATCCGGATGGCTCTGGCAGGGTGCAGGTGACGCACGAAGAGGATGCGCGGGTGACCGATCCCGTCTGGGACCCGACGGGCGACTGGCTCGTCGTGCGGCGGCGGACGGTGGACACCCGGTCGATCGGTGTGACGGAACTCTGGCAGGTCCACCTGGACGGTGGGGCAGGCTTCCGGCTGACGTCTCTGGACGAGGACCCGCACGCGGGTGAGGCCGCGGTCTCAGCGGATGGTCGGTACGTCTACTTCTCCACCCGCAACGGTCGATTCGACTACGACCATGACCCGGTTGCCGGGCTGTGGCGGGTGGTGCGGCTCGATCGCCAGACCGGGCAGATGCGGACCATTGTGGGGGGAGGCGGCTCGGCCGTCCGGCCTGAACTTTCGCCGGATGGCAGGACGCTCGCCTTTGTCTCGCGCGACCGCACGAAGACGCTGCTCGAGGTCATGGAACTCGACTCCGGGCGACGGCGGGTGATCGCAGACTGGCTGGATCACGACCACATGGAGGGCTTTGCCCTCCATGGTGTGTACCCGGACATGGCGTGGCTCCCTTCGGATGAGATCGTCCTCTGGGCGGAGGGAAAGCTCTGGCGGCTGGGGCTCGATGGCGCGAGGACGGAGATCCCGTTCACGGCGAGCGGGACCTGGACCTTCCACGACGTGCCACGGCCGACGCTTGCTCCGGCGAACGAGGTGACAGCCCGTGTCGTCCGGTGGCCGGTCGCAGCGCCCGACGGTCGCATCGCCTTCTCGGCGATGGGTGTGCTCTGGGAGAGAAGTGCTGCGGGCACGGTGACGCGTGTAAGCGAGGGCAATGGTTACGCGCCGGCGTGGTCGCCCAACGGCGATTCGCTCGCCTATACGACCTGGAAGGACTGTCCAGCGGCCAGTGCCGCACCCGAGGATGCGACGGTGCCCCTGCCCGATTGTGGAGGGCGCCTGCTGGTCCGCACGGGCCGCAAGACCGTGCGACTGCCCCTGTCCGGGGAGCTCGTGAATCCATCATGGGATGCGGACGGGGACCGTCTGGTCGTGCTCCGCGGGCGCAATGGACAGGCGGAACCCGGCCCCGCTGCGTGGTGGGAGATCGTCCTGCTGGAGAAGGGGAAGCGGAGCGGGTGGACATCCCACGTCGTGGGCGATGTCGGTGGCCAGGGATTTCGGGCGCCACAGCTTCGACTGCATCGGGACCGGGTGTGGTGGTCGGAGCGGCGCGCCACCGGCGCGCGTGCGCCCGCAGAGACCGTGCTGAAGAGCATGAATCTCGACGGGAACGACGTGCGAACCCACCTGGTGTTCCCCGGCGCCCAGGAGGTGGTGATCTCGCCAGACTTCCGGAGGGTCGCCTACAAGCTGGGACACGCGGCCCATGTGGCCGCGCTCCCGAGCCAGTGGTGGGGCTCCGAGGTCTCCCTGTCCGCACTGCCGAAACGCACCGTCGCGAAGGAGGTCGGGGACTGGCTGGCATGGGAGCCGGGCACGAACGCACTCTCCTGGTCGGTCGGGAATACCCGCTACACAGTGGACGCCACGGACGTCACCGACCCGGAGGACGATGCACGGAAATCCGTGCCCCGCGAGATGCAGCTGCTCGCAACGCTCCCCAGGGCCAGGCCCGATGGCGTACTTGCGCTGACGGGCGCCACGGTCCTCACGATGAATGGTGATGAGGCCATCAAGGATGCCACTGTCGTGATCGACGGCGACCGGATCGTATCCGTCGAGCCCGGTGGCTCGGTACCGCAGGGCGCCACGGTCCGGGATGTCGCGGGAAAGTATGTGATGCCCGGGTTCATCGATGTGCACGCCCACAGCCATTACGCCCACGGAGATGTGCTTCCGGAGCAGGATTGGCGGTACCTGACGGCATTGGATTTCGGTGTGACCACGGTCCATGACCCATCCGCCAACACCGACAATGTCTTCACTCTCGCGGAAATGGTGGAGGCCGGGCTCATGGATGGGCCGCGTGTGTATTCCACCGGGTTCGTCCTGTACGGGGCCCTTTCCAATGACGGCGCGAAGACGCCGGATGCGGAGGCAGCGTTGGGACACGTGCGACGCCTGAAGGCGGTCGGTGCTCCATCGGTCAAGGTCTACCAGCAATCTCGACGCGACCAGCGCCAGTGGTACGTCGCGGCCTGCAACGAGCTGGGGGTCCTGTGCGTCGCGGAGGGAGGCGGGGACATCTGGATGACCCTTGGAATGGTGGCCGACGGATTCCAGGCCATCGAGCACGCCCTTCCCATTGCGCCCCTGTACTCGGACGTGAAGCAGTGGATGGCTGCGAGCCGGAGCGAAGACTCCTGGGGTTCGGCCTATACGCCCACGCTTCTGGTCGCCTATGGCGGCATGTCGGGGGAAAACTTCTTCTACCAGCACCACAACCCCATCAGGTCCGAGCGTTTGCTGCGGAACCATCCCCGGCGTGCGCTGGATCGGAAGGCATGGCGGTGGAAGATGCACGCCCAGGACGGGGACTGGAACCATCAGCAGACGGCGCGCGATGCCGCCGAGATGGCACGGGACGGCGTATTGGTGACGCTCGGAGCGCACGGGCAGCTCCAAGGGCTCGGGGTCCACTGGGAGCTCTGGGCGCTGGGAGGACCGGGAGCGATGACGCCGGCCGAGGCCCTGCGGGCAGGCACAATCGAGGGGGCGCGCTACCTCGGGCTGGAAGACCAGCTCGGTACGGTCGAGGCAGGCAAGCTTGCGGACCTGGTCGTGTTGGACGCTGATCCGCGCATGGACCTCCATCGGACGACGGACATCGCGTTCACGGTCAAGAACGGCACGATCTACGAGTAGGGGGCCGGCCACGACGCCCGTGGCGGGATCCGCTCGTGGGCTCGACACGGCACGTGCCAGAGCGGCAGGAATCGGCGGGTCGGGGGTGGCGCCCAGCGTCCAGGCATGGAGGGCAGGTGCTGGGAGCACGCCGGTGGGCGAAGGAGACTGCAGCTTCGGGCCTTCTGTCGAGCGGCTCGTCGTGAGTCACGCGCGCATCGCCTCTGGAGCGTGCGTGGGCTGTCCCATGTGCGGGACCCGCCGCCCGCACGGCCGTCTTGCCGCCCGTGGCGTCGAGCGGTACACTGGGATGGCACCCGGAGGTTGGGCCCATGTCGGCAGCCGTATCATTGGCGGGAAGCAGCGCCGTGGAGACATCGCTCCAAGGAATGCAGCGGTCCGGTCAGCGGATGCACAGCGCGGCCCAGGACGTGCTGGGCGCCTCGGTCATGGCGCTGAGCGCGTCGTCCACGAGCACCCAGGACACGGTGACGCTGTCAGATGCAGCCCTCAAGCTCAGCGGACAGAACTCGCTGGAGAAGGGCCTCCTGGAAGGCAAGGTGGCGGGTCTGGTCTATACCGCCAACGCGAAGGTCGTCGCGGGCGCGAATGAAATCGCCGGAACGATCATGAGCGTGGTGGCCTGAGCCGGGGACGGTGGCCGCTCGACGCAGATTCCAGCGCGGCGTGGGAGCCCTGCGCCGCCCACGGGCGTCAGCCGGCTTGCTCCTGCAGAACGGCGACAACAGCTGGGGACAAGCGTGACCAGTCGGCTTCGGCCTCTGCGGTGACCGTGATGAAGTCGTCGACCGCGAAAACGGACCGTACGCCTGCAAGACGGAAGAGACTCG
>JAYYRS010000581.1:0-5554 GCA_036126975.1 Myxococcota bacterium | reverse complement strand
CCGCCAACTCGGATTCCAACGGCGATGAGTCGACGAGCTACAGCGGCACCATCTCCGACAACTCGGATGGAACGTACGGCATCGACATCGAGGACTTCATCAACATGGACTGCACCGACGCCGGCGCGACCCTCGAATGCGAAGGCAACTCCGACTACACGGGCCTTTCGCTGACGTTCAGCCGCGACTGAGGCCCGGCCGGCGCGGCCGCCCGACCCCGCCCGGACGTCCACCGGCGCGGGGTCCGTCGTTCGGGCCTGTGTGGACGCAGAGCGAACTGCAGCCCGGGCCCTCACTGGTCCGCTTCCCCGGCCTCATCCTGCGGCGCCGCCTCCATCTGGGCGTCATCCCGTCGCTGCCAGCGGGCGTACCGAGGTTCGATCTGGGCATGGATCGCGTTCATCCTCTCCAGCAGCGGCGCCTGGAGTCCCCCTCGGGAGTGGATGCTCTCGTACACGGCGTCCATGACGTCGACCTCGTCGTCCCCGAGGATGTCGGACACGTCTACATCGGGCGCCTCCTGCGTCCGCAGTCCCGGCCGCACGGCAGCAATGGCTGCCGCCACATCTCCCTTGCCGATCCACTTCAGCGCGCGCGTGATCTCCATCTCCGGGTCCTGCAACAGCTTCCGGTAGGTCACCAGATGAAACGGGTATCGCCGCGTCGCCACATCCCGAACGAGCTCGTAGGTCTCGAACCACCACTCCACCGGCGGCGGGAGCTTGCCGCGGCGTTCCCCGAGCCGGGCCAACGACGCCTGCCTCTGCTCCTCGGTCTCCCCCGGACGCAGGTCACGCGTCCGGTTGTAGGCATCCTCGAATGCGTGCAGCCGTTCGAGCGAGGCCGTGTACTCCCGCCAGTCGCGCATCGTGCTCAGGACCCGGGATAGATACGCGTAGTCCGTGCGGCAGAGACCAGGGATGAACACCTTCACAGCGTGGTGCCTGGTCTTGTCCGGATGCAGGAAGGCGCCCGTCTTGGGGTGGGGATTCGTCTTGAAATAGATGCCCGACCGCAGCTTGGACTCGTAGAACCCTGCGGGATTCGCGTCCTTGATGGACCGCTCCCACTGCTTCGGAAAGGCGTCACCAATCACGGGGAAGCCCGCAGCCTTCAGGATCTGCATCCACATGGAGGTCCCGGATCGCTTGGTTCCGGTCACGATGATCATGGTCCCTCCCCGGCCCTCGGTCGCCGCCACTGGGGTATCCACCGCAGCTGCGGACGACCACGGGACCCGCGACAGCCCGCCGCCCGGTCTGGACATCCGCACGCCCTCCCGCCCGCAGCGGCGGGCGCGCCGCTTCCCCTCCGAGCGGAACCGGCCATCCCTGCAGTTCCGAATCCACTGCATTCGCGACGATGCTGCAGCCCATCCATCACCGGCAGGGGGTGGATCATCTCCGAGAACCTGCATGAGATCGCGGATTTGTTCCACGAGCGTTCCTCCAGGTTCCACGATTTCTCCTGCAAACCTTGATACGAGTTCGTGTAGTGCTCTTGCCATGGCAAGAGCTCCTGGGTATCCTCCGAATCCCCCCTGCTGGCTTCCCCGCCAGCGACCGCGCCGACCACACCCCTCCGTGGAACGCGCCTCCCTGCACCCCTCCCACCTCCGCTCCCCCAGAGGCACTCCACGATGCCGCGCACCTATGCGATCTCAAACCAGAAGGGCGGAGTCGGAAAGACCACCACCGCCATCAACCTGGCCAGCGCCCTGGCGATGGAGGATCAGACGGTCCTGCTCATCGACCTCGATCCCCAGGGGAACTGCTCTTCCGGCGTCGGTCACGGCAAGGCCGACGTGGCACACGGCATCGCCGACGTGCTGCTCGGCTTCCGCGAGCTGCCGGAGGTGCTGCGGACCACTGACGTCGACGGTCTCCATCTCGCACCGGCAACCCGGGAGCTTGTCGGGCTCGAGGTCGAGCTGGTCGACGCCGACAATCGCGAGTTCCGTCTCCGCGAAGCGATCGCGGAGTTCGCCTCCGACTACGACCACGTCATCCTGGACTGCCCACCCTCTCTCGGGATGCTGACCGTCAATGCCCTCACCGCAGCAGACGGCGTCATCGTCCCCCTCCAGGCCGAGTACTACGCAATGGAGGGACTTGGCGAGCTGCTCCGTGCCATCACCCAGGTCCGGAAGGGCGGTCTGAATCGGAACCTTGAGCGAGCGGGGATCCTGCTCACGATGGTCGACCGCCGCACCCGCCTGTGTCGGGATGTCTGCGACCAGGCGCGTGAGGTATTCGGCGAGGAGGTGTTCGAGACCGAGATCCCGCGGAACATCCGGCTGGGAGAAGCGCCGAGCTTCGGTCGGCCAGTCCACGTCTACGACCCGCAGTGCCGGGGCGCGATCGCCTACAGCCGTCTTGCCCAGGAGCTGATCCGCAGGGAACAGGGCGACGCGAACGGTGACGCCACGGAACAGACACCGCTTCGCCTTCTCGTTGGAGGTCTCCGATGAGCCGCCTCGGACGCGGCCTTGCCGCGATCATTCCCCAGTCCGACCGGGACGCATCCCCCCGGCGCACCGTCCACCACAAGTCGCGCGATGCACTCAAGTCGATCCCGCTAGACGAGATCCGGCCGAACCCAGCCCAGCCACGAATCAACTTCCGCATCCATGCGCTCGAGGAGCTGGCGGAGAGCATCCGCAACCACGGCGTGATTACACCCCTGCTCGTGCGGCGCGATGAAGAACGAGGCCACGGCTACATCCTCATCGCGGGTGAACGGCGGCTCCGCGCATCGGGAATTGCCGGTCTCGAGGTCGTGCCCTGCTGGGTGCGGGAACGCATCGACACCCGGGAACAGCTGGAGGTCGCCCTTGTCGAAAACATCCAGCGGGAAGACCTCGACCCGATCGAGACCGGCGAGTCCTATCGTCGGCTGGTCGACGACTTCGGGATGACCCAGGCGGAGGTGGCGCGAAAGGTCGGGAAGGACCGCGCGACCGTGGCCAACTCCATCCGGCTCCTCCGCCTCCCCATGTTTGCGATCGAGGCGCTCCGGGATGGTGCCATCAGCGCCGGACATGGGAAGGCGCTGCTGGCCATTCCGGAAGAGGACCAGCTCCGGCGCGCGATGACCAGGGTCATCGAAGAGAGCCTCAGCGTGAGAGCGACCGAGCGGCTCGTGTCGACCCAGCTGTCCGCCTCCGGGCATCGCAGGCCGGGTCCTTCACCCGTCATGCAGAAGATCGGTGAAAAGCTGACACGGCATCTGGGCGCCCGGGTCAAGATCGAGGGGCGCGCTCGTTCGCACAAGGGACGGATCGTCATCGAGTACACGTCCCGCGCCGACCTCGAGCGTCTCATCAGCTCCCTCACGAACGGCTGAGCCGGTCACGGCAGGGACCAGCGGATACGGGGACCCTGATGCACAGATCCGACGCGCAAATCGAGCCCCCGCTCTCCGCGGTGATGGGCCCTGGGGCCCACTACGAGGGCGATCTGTCCTTCGAGGGCCGCGTACGGGTCGATGGGCACTTCACGGGACGTATCTACTCCGAGGACCTGCTGGAGCTGGGCGCGGACGGGGTGATCGAGGGAGAGGCCGACGTCGCACGGGCGCTGATCGCCGGCACCGTGCTCGGACGCCTGCGCGTGCGCGAACGGCTCGTGATCGAGGGCACGGGTCGAATCGAGGGCAAGCTCGATGCCGGCATCTGTGAACTCCGCCCCGGCGCGGTCGTGCGCGGTGAGGTGCGGATTCGAGGCGAGGAGGTCCCGTGAAGCGACCCTTCCTCGTCGTCATGGCGGGTGGGTCGGCCAGCGGGAAGACCACCGTGGCGGAGGGAATCGCGGCCCAGGGCGACGTGCTGCTCATCAGCCATGACCGCTACTACCGCGATGCGCCAGACCCGGCGTCCCACAACTTCGACCACCCTGACGCGCTTGAGACGACCATGCTGGTCGAGCAGGTCCGGGAACTCTGCGCGGGGCGCGCCGTGGAGCTCCCGATCTACGGCTTCGAGGGTCACCGGCGTGCTCCCCACACCGAGCGCGTGGAGCCGCGGCGGATCATCCTGGTCGAGGGAATCCTGACGCTCCAGCATGCAGCGCTTGCAGCGCTCGCCGACCTCCGTGTCTATGTATCCGCCGCCGCAGACATCCGACTCGCGAGGCGCGTGCTCCGCGACGTCGCCCAGCGCGGGCGCCAGCTCGAGGGCGTCGTGCAGCGCTACCTGGAGCATGTTCGGCCCATGCATGACCGCTTCGTCGCGCCGGCGCGCCAAACGGCAGACCTCGTGCTCGACGGGCATACCGCGCCCGGTGCCCTCATCGCGCAACTGCGAGACGAGATCGAGGCGCGCATCACCGCGTGATCAACGTCCTCCGGCCGCCGTCTCCTTCGCCTTCTTCGCTGCAGCGCTCCCGGGCGACAGCTCGATGCCGAAGGTCCATCCCGCCCGGCCACCGTCGACGTCCTCGGCGATGACCGTGATCTTGTAGGCGCCGCCCGGCTCGTCCTCCGTGCCCTTGTACCGGAGCACACCGAGATCCTTGTCGATGCTCATCCCGTCCGGCGCTCCCTGGAGCGAGTAGGTCAGTCGGTCCTGGTCCTCATCGGCTGCCTCCAGCCGGAATCCATCAATGTCCCGCAACGTGTTGGGGTCCGTGACGAAGTGCGGGAGGGAGTTGGCGATGGTGAGCGTGGCCGAGGTGCGCACGGTCTCGGCGGCGCCATCGCTCGCCGTGACCTCGACCTCGATTGCGTCCCCCTTCTTGAAGGCACGCGCAGGAAGGACCTGGTCCCGGAATTCGAATCGCTCCTGCTCGTTGATCGACCATCGATAGTCCACGTCGACCCGATCCCCATCGGGGTCCGTGGCCGTCGCGACGACGCGGAGCGCATCAAGCGTGGTCGGCTTCGGAGGCTCGAAGGAGATGCTGCCGAGCTGGGGTGCCCGATTCAGGCTGTCGCCCTGTCCCGTGTCCACCTTCTTGGGAGGGGGTTTTGCTGCCGGAGGGGGCGCAGGCGGCGGGGGTGGCGGGGGCTCCGCGCCCGAGCACGCGGCGAGCAACACGAAGACGATCGGACGCATGCATCCTCCTCCAAGCGTCGTGACGATACCCCGGAGGGACACGCCGCTGGTTCTCCGCAGGCATTCGATGGTCCGCATTGGCCTTGCCAGCGCAATCCCCGGCAATAAGAGAGGTCTCGAGGAGGCTTCATGCGCGCGTCACCAGAGTCGCCCCGCATGTTCGACAGCGACTTCGTCGACTTCTTCTCCCGCACACCGTGGTGGGTGATTCCCCTGGTCTGGATCCCGATCTCGGGCGCGCTGCTCGGCTACGGGCTGCTCATCCGGAACGTCCCACCACTGCCATGTCTCCCGCTCTTCGCATTGGGCTGGCTGATCTGGACGTTCATGGAGTACGCGATGCATCGGACCGCATTCCACTGGACCCCGGACACTCCGTGGGGACCACGGATGCACTTCCTCATGCACGGCGTCCATCATGACTGGGTGTTCGACCGATTCCGGCTTGTCATGCCCCCCGCTGTCAGCTTCGTCTTGAGCCTCATCTTCGGGGCGACGTTC
>JAYYRS010000580.1:0-6873 GCA_036126975.1 Myxococcota bacterium | reverse complement strand
ACGACCCGGGGCGGCCGCACCTGCTGTCGCTTCCGCCCGGCGCTGGCCCTCGCCTCAAGCGCGAACTCCACGAGCTGCGGGAGGCCCTGTTCCGCGAGGTCCCTCGTGTCCTGGAGTCCGACAGCGTCCGTGCGGCACGAGACCACCTCGTTCGCGCCCTCGAACGCCAACAGCGTGACCTCATCGTGGCGCTGCAGAAGCAGCTGCGCGAGCACGGCTTCGAGCTGGGCGGTGACGAGGAGGACGACGACGGACTGCCGATCATCGTACTCATCACGGAGGATGGCCCGGTCGGTCGTGCGGAGGCGCTGCTGCTGGCCCAGCAGGGAAGGCTCGAGCTTCCCGTGGCGACACTCGAAGCCGACTTCGACGCATTCGAGGACCAGCTGGCCCACACCCTCTCCGCCGCCCGGGCGGGTGCGCACGCCGCGCACAAGGCGGTCCTCGAGGTCGAGCAGGCGGCGGTCCGGGATGGCACGCGGGGACTGTTCGCGGAAGTCGGCGGACGGTTCCGGGGAGTTCGCGCATGGCTGGCGGACCTTCATCAGCTTACCGTCGAGCACTTCGAGGTGTTCCGGCCCAGCACCGAGGACGAGGACGAAGCACCCGAGTCACCGACCGTCCTGTCCGCCTTCACCGTGAACGTGCTGCACCGCGGGTCCCGAGGCCGGAAAGCACCCATCGTGGTCGTGCCCGACCCGACCTTCGGCAACCTTTTTGGAGGCATCGTCTCCGACGGCCCCCTGATGCGCGCCGCGGACCATACCCACCTGCGCGCGGGCGCACTGCACGATGCCGATGGTGGCTTCCTCGTGGTCGATGCTGCCGACATGGTCAGCGAACCTGGCGTCTGGAAGACGTTGAAGCGGGCGATGACATTCGGAGAGCTCGGCATCCAGAACCTGGATGCTGCGACCCAGGGCTCGCCCCCTCCCCTCCGTCCCGACCCCGCCCCACTCGATGTCAAGATCGTTCTGCTCGGAGATGAAGACACCTATGCGCTCCTTTCCGAGTCCGACCTGGACTTCGGGAGCGTCTTCAAGATCAAGGCGGAGTTCGAGGATTCAGCGCCGCTCACCGCATCGCTCGCGCTCGAGACGACCCGGGCCCTGGTTCGCCTGCAGCGTCGCGAAGGATTGAGCCCGCTCAGCCGGGATGCCGTTGCCGAGCTGCTTCTGCACGGCGTACGGGAAAGTGGGCTGCCCGGAAGGCTGCGCCTCGCCATGGGCCCTCTCGCCGACGTGATGCGTGAGGCGGACTACCTCGCGGAGGGGAACCACGTGCAGCAGGCCGACATCCGCGCAGCACTCCGAGCAAGGGAAGAACGTCACGGCTCGTACCGGCGCTACCTCGACGACGCGCTTGCCCGCGGAACGCTGCACGTCGCCACCGCGGGAGACGCCATCGGACAGGTCAACGGACTCGCCGTGATCGACACCGGCGGGGCTCGCTTCGGTCGCCCGCTCCGGATCACGGCGACGGCCGGCGCGAGCAGACGCGGACGGATCATCAACATCGAGCGGGAGTCCCAGCTGTCGGGTTCTTCCCATGACAAGGGCGTCCTCGTACTCACGGGATACCTCCGCGGTCGCTATGGCCGGCAGCATACGCTCGCCCTGCAGGCCTCCATCGCGATCGAGCAGCATCACGCCGGGATCGACGGAGACTCCGCGAGCGCCGCCGAACTGATCGCCCTGCTGTCCGCCATCAGCGGCGCGCCCGTCCGCCAGGACCGCGCGCTCACCGGAAGCATCGACCAGACAGGCGCGGTCCGCCCGGTCGGTGGTGTCTCCGAGAAGGTGGAGGGATTCCACGCCCTGTGTTCCCTGCGGGGGCTCACCGGCGAGCAGGGCGTGCTGCTGCCCGCCGCGAGCGTGGGCGACCTCTGCCTTTCGCCCCGCGTCGTGGACGATTGCGCTGCGGGACGGTTCCACGTATGGGCCGTGCAGACCATCGAGGACGTCGCGGACCTGCTCATTCCGGTCGGTGCGCAGCGGATGCATGCACTGGCGCTGGAGGCACTCGGACTCTTCGAGCGCGTCGCACGGCCGGCTCGACGCAAGGAGGACAACCAATGAGCAGACAACACGCACCCCGCTTCCTCGCCGCCGTCGAGGCCGCCCGGGTTCGCATCGAGGAGATCGACGTGCGAGGGGCCATGGATGCCATCCAGGCTGCTTCGCCCGCCCTGCTCGTCGATGTCCGGGAGGCGCACGAGTGGAGGGCGGGTCACGCGACCGGCGCCGTGCACATATCGAAGGGCGTGCTCGAGCGAGACATCGAGTCCGCTGTCCCCGACACGAACACGCCGGTGATCCTCTACTGCGGTGGAGGCTTCCGCTCCGCCCTGGCGGCCGATGCCCTGCAAGAGATGGGCTACCGTCGCGTATGGTCTCTGGCAGGGGGCTGGCGGGCATGGTGCGCCGCCGACGCCCCCGTGACCATCCCTCCCTGAGTGCACGCGAGAGCTCCATGGCCGACAAGCACCGGATCGCCCACGACCTCGACCACGACATGGCACGCCGCGTGGCCCGGAAGGCCCTCGATACCTACAGGGCCCAGTTTCCTGAACTCAAGCCGGGCGGAGAGTGGACCGACGACGACCACGCACGTCTCTGGTTCTCCGCTCCGGGTGCCCGGCTGGAGGGAAGCGTAAAGGTCCTCGCATCGGCCATCGAGCTCGAGCTCGACGTCCCCTTCCTGTTCCGCCCCTTCCGCAAGCAGGCGATCCGCATCATCGAGTCAGAGGTACGGGAATGGATCGAGCGTGCCAAGGCGGGCGACCTCGATGGATAGCGGGCGCCCTCGCCACGAGCGACCCGCAGAGGACGCGCGCTCCAAAGCGACCGGGTGCAGCTCCGACAGCTGCGGCCGGCCCTCATTCGCAGTCCACCCCGAGCCGATAGCGCACCCGGACGTCTGAGCCTGGCTCCGGCGCGCTCGCCGCAGGGAACACGAGCGCATGCGCCTGCTCATCGTACGTCCACGCCGACCAGACTGCCCCGTCGACGGTCACACCGACGCTGTCCAACAGCGCATCCTCGACCAGCGACAACACGCGACCGCCGTCGACACCTGCGTGACTCCGGGCCGCGATGCGTTCGAAACCGACGCTCCAGTCCGGGGCACACAGGTCCACGATCTCACCATCCGAGGCAAGCACCGCCTCCGCATACCCGGCACCATAGGCGGCGCCCCCGCACCCCGCCGATTCCGTTGCCAGGACGGCGGACACCACGACATCCCGTGCCTCCGGATGTGCCTCCGCGAGTGCTGCGAGGTTCTCTGACGGCGTGAGGCTTCCGCCATCGGGTCCACCGGTCAGGGCCACGACATGCAGGGCAGCGCCAGGCCTCCGAAACCCTTCCAGACACCCGCCTGCGGCGTCCTGCTCGAGTGCATCCACCGCCAGGGCAAGGAGGTGTTCCGACCCCGGCCCGGTGGCACCCTCGAAGCCATTCCGCAACACCTGGAGGCGCTGCCAGAACGGCGCGTCATCGTCTACCCACCCCGGGGTGGTCACGGGACAGGCCGAAGCACCAGTAAGGACCGCTGCGTGCAGGGACACATTGGCCGCATCGAGGACGTCGAGGAAGCCCTCCATCGCTGCCTGCGCCTTGTCGACATGTGCGGACATCACGCCGTCGGTGTCCGCGACGAACAGGACGTCGACCTGAGAGGGCGAATGGAAGCGGAACGTCTCGACGACCTCAGAACCGGCCCATGCAAACGCCTCCAGCGGGAGCTCGACGGTCCCCCGGACTGGGTCGTTGGTGGGAAGCACGAGTCGGGCAGTGCGGGTGCTGTCCGCTGGCTCCTGCCAGCCCGGCATGAATCGCATCCGGACGTTCAACCCCTGACCCGGCGCGATTCCCAGCGCCGGCAGCTCGACCGCGAGGGAGAAGTCGGGACCCGCCTGCACCTCCGCCGCCTCGATTCGCAGCCGTTCCCGACCCCGATTGTCGACCCGCACATCGAAGCCCTGTCGACATCCGATGGGGGTGCTCGCGATGTCCGGCGGCGCGACCGCCAGCACCGGAGCATGACCGCTCCCACGGAGCCGGAGGGTCTCCAGGCCATAGTTGAGCCGGACCTCGGAGACCCAGTCTCCGTCTTCGGGAGGGATGAACCGCACCTCGAAAGCGCGGCTCTCCCCTGGAGCAAGCGTCAGTACGGGCGCCTCCGCCTCCACATGGAACGCCGTCGATGCCGGTCCGCTCACCTGCACGATTTCGTCGAATCCATGAATGGTCCGGGCCACATCGCCCACGTTCTGCACGGTGAAGGACGCGGAGTGGACCGCCGCATCGCCCACGCTCACCCGCCCCATCTCCAGCAGTCCGGGGCTGAGTACGAGGGCATCGTCAGCTGGAGTTGCGGCGCTGTCGCCGCCCTGCTGGCGGGGGCCCCAGGGCGCACAGGCTGCCATACAGCTCAACCCGACAAGTTCGATTCGCACGAAACTCCTGGCCAGTTGCCGCCGCAGTGGTTCAGCGTGTGGTCAGCCCCACTGCGACTCCATGGTGCCATACGCTCGTCCAACTCGCTTCATAGCGCCAGGGCATCAAGCGGGTGTCGTACCGGACAACGAGTGCGCGTCCGCCCATGGGCGTCATCCAGGTCGCACGGGCCCCCGGCTGCGCCGTCAGTGCCGCCTGGGATGCGACGCCGTCTCCGTCATCGAAGGTGCGCCAGGGCAGACCGACTTCCAGCAGGGGGCCTACGCCCAGACGGCCGGGCCCCCATCCGGCGCTCGCTCCGAACGAGACCAGACCGGTCGTGCCCGGACCCTGGACGTCTTCCAGGGTTCCACCCCCGACCAGGGTCCGACCGTGCACCCCCCAGCGGAGGCTGCGGCTGCGTTGTACGGACCAGCCAAGCTCGAGTTCACCACCAATCGGGGTCCAGGCGTCGGCCTTCCGGCCATGGACAACCGACGCGCCCAACGCGACGAATGTCTGGCTGCGCTGGCTGCGGAAGAGATCCTCGACCGGCACGGTGTCGCCTGCCTCGACCTTCAGCGTCTTCCGCGCGAGCGTGCGACCGTCATCAGACTGGACCTCGATGGCGTGCCGGCCGGGAGAAATCGCCGTCAGCCCGACCGCAGGGCCACGAGGGATTCCGTCGACGAGGACCCTTGCAGAGGAAAGGACCTCGTCGACACCGGACAGCAGCGCGTGCTCTGCCCGCGTGCGGCGCGAGGCGTCTCCAGCGAGCCAGATCTCCTCCTTGCCCACGATCCGGTACTCCGCCCGGGGGACCTGCATCCCACCGGTGTGGGCAATGGTCTTGTCCCGCGCGTAGTCGTGGGCTTCTGCGACATCGACCAGGCCGTCCCCATCCAGGTCCGCTGCCGACCGGCGCGCCGTGATGGATTGCAGCAGATAGTGCGTGTATACACCATTCTCGAGCTCTGGATCCTCCATGGCGGGCTGGTGGTACTGCGCCGCGAACAGCCGGGCCTCTGATTCGGAGACCTCCCGCAGTCCACGAGGCGCAGGCGCCTCCCCGCGAAGACCGGCGAGCCGCTGCTGCGTTGACGGGTTGATCGCGGAGCGACCCGCGAGCGGACCGGTGGTCCGGCCGTTGTGGCAGGTGTCCATCACGAGCACGCGTCGTCGTGCGGGCAGGTCTGCGACCCACGCCTCGAGTTCCGCGATGGAGATGCCGGTCTGCTCTGGCGAGTCGAGCCTGCCATCGCTCGGCAGGAACCAGAGCCGGCTTCCCAGCGCCGGGTCCAGCGTCAGCGTTCCGTGACCGGACAGGTACAGCACGAACGTGTCGTCTCGCTGGAGGTCCGCGCTCGCAGCACGGATTGCACGCTCGATGGCATCTGCGGTGGTCTCGGCCTCGCCATCAACAACGACGACGCGGTCGAAGCCTCCCGCACCCGGATCCCGCAGCGCCGCCCCGAGATCCCGTGCGTCCTTCGCCGGAAAACGGAGCCCCTGAAGCCGTGGATCATCGTAATCCTGCACGCCCACCATCACCGCGACGCGCCGCGGCGCATACACGCTGTCGAGGTCCGCTGCATCGCCTGGGACGACGCCCGCATGGGAGGCTCCGGTGAAACCAAGCATGGCGACCAGCAGGCTCATGGGTCCACCTTCACGATGGTGGCATCACAGCGGGCGCCCAGCAGCAGGGCCGACCGACAGACCGCGTCCGCATCTCGGGCGACATCCGCGGCCCCGAGGGCAGCCTCCACCCGATCTACCGTCAGACCCTCGCCCGAGGCCAGGACGGCGAAGACCGCATCCTCCTCCCCCGCCTCGACCGACCAGGCAACCGGCATCCCCTCGATCCGGAGGTCGGACTCCCCGGCCGCGGAACCGGTGGCGTGGATCACGGCTGCACCATCGCCGTCCACTCTCACCAGCTTCAACTCGGCAGCCTGGTCGACACGGACCCGGAAGTAGAGCTGATCTCCTTCCCCGACCGCTCGGGTCGGGTCGTGTCGTCTCGTCTCGTCGCGGTTCTTGACGGCCACCTTCAGCGATACATCTGGCAGCCGTTCGCCGACGCCGCGCTCGATGAGCCGGTCTGCCGGCGCGGGCACAGGGTCGGCGGACGGAGCCAGGAAGACCAGCGCGCCCGCTGCCATCGCCATCACCATGCTGGCCGGCCAGAGGACCCGTCTGGGGTGCAGGGCGCCCGTCCTCCTGCTCCGGGGAGCTTCGCCGGCTGGAACCGCCGATGGTTCGCCTCGTGCCACCGCGGCAAACCCTTCCCGGGGACGGGACGCTTCTACCTCTGCGCGCATTGCGGCCTGGGTCTCCGCGACCAGGGCGGCCGGTACGCGAAGCGGCGGGAGCGACCGCGCCAGCGCATCGAGCGACGCGATCTCGGCTGCCGTCAGCGGCCGTGGCTCGA
>JAYYRS010000579.1:0-16163 GCA_036126975.1 Myxococcota bacterium | reverse complement strand
CCGAAAGCGCGATGTTCATGTCGTCGACGATGTCATCGAACTCGGTCATGTCCGCGTCCGACAGGTCCGCCTGCTCCTGCAGAGCGGCCCGCGACTGGGCGGCGCGCATGCGCTGGGCGTCCACCGCGATGTCGAAGTCATCCGCAAGCGCCGTGCGCGCACCCCCCGCATCCGGGTCGGCATCCGCGTCCAGCATCATCTCGTCGGCTTCGTCCTCCGCGTCGATGCCCTCATCGTCCTCGGGGTCCATTCCATCCGGATCACTCCCCTCCGGATCCGGCGCGAACATGTCGGACATGCCGGGTACGGGCAGGGCGGGATTCCTTCGGGTCTGCTGCTCGACATCGTCGAGCGCTGCGCGAGTCTCGTCGAGCGCAGCCTGGAGCTCGGCGAGGTCCATCCGTGGCCCGATGCCTCCCAGCACGAACCCAATGACGATCCCCAACGCTGCGAACAAGGCGTTCTTCATGCGCCCAAGATAATCCCCGATCCGATCCCAGACAGGCCTGGCGTCCTTCGCTCCGGTCATCCGCAGCACACGATGGGGGTCTGACGAAGGCATCTCGCGTGGGACCGGGCGGTATCCTCCCCGACATCTCGACCCCCACGCTGTCCCGCACACATTCCGGGTTGCTCCGCGACGTCAGCTGTCGTGCCGCACCTGTCCCTTCCCTCCATGCGTCCGGCCCGAGTCCCGATGAACCACCAACGAACCGTCGTCGTGTACGGGGTCGATCACAGCCCCTGGGTACAGGGCGTGCGCATGGCACTGCACCACCAGGGCATCCCGCACACGCTGACGAGCGTGCCATTCGGGCCGGACTGGTGGCTCCGTCGGGGTCTCGTGTTCCCCGCGATGCGGGTCGGCGATGCGCCGGTCCTGACCGATTCGTTTCGCATCTACGAGTCCCTTGAGGAGGCCGGAGCATCGCTCGGCGTGAAGCGGCTTTCCCAGGCGGAACGCACCTCGGCCCAGGTGGAACTGGAGCGTCTCTTCACACGCTACGCCCTGGGTCGCTGCGCCAACGGAAAAGACTGGGCCTTCTTTCGCGCATGGAGCACCATGCAGGAGACCCCCGCCACCCGGACAGGCGCTGCGGTGCGCGGATTGCTGTCCCTGTATTTCTGGGTCCTCATCCGGGTCGGGATCCGCCTGCGCACCCGCAGGGGCCTGCCGGCAGTGGATCTCGCGGAGATCCGCTCCTTCCTTGCTCCCTGGAACGCACGCCTGGAGCGCGCTCCCTGGTTGACGGGCGGCAGCCTCGGTTTCCTCGACTTCGCGCTCCTTGGCCATCTTCAGTGCATGGCGTCTGGGCCCACTGATGAGATGCTTCCGCTGGTGCAGGCGTTTCCTGCCCTGATGGCGTGGCAGGACCGCATGGTGGCTGAGCTCGCCGGCCATCGACCGCTGTACGTCCGCCGGTTTCGCGCTGACACTTCGGCGGGGGACGAACGAGAGCCCGCCCGCCGGGGGTGGTTCTGGGTGGGATGGAGTGCCGGCGTGCTGGGATGGCCGCTCACAATGCTCCTGGTCATCCACGCGCTCGTGGTCCGCAACTGGAACCCGGGCCATTCGGGTGCTGCGACAGCCCGCGCCCGCCGGTAGCGGAGGGATCTGGCCGAAGGGTCGCGCTCGGCCTGTCCGAGAAGCAGCAGTCTTCGGTCCCATGCACCCATGGGGTCAGCCAACACACCCCTCCATCGGTAGACTGCAGACGCCGTTCCAGGGTCCCAGACGCGCACCAAACGAGGTCTTCCATGAATGCTCTGCTGCTCCTGCTGGTCATTGGCTGCGACTCCAAGAGCGACGGGGTCGACACTCCGACCGGACCCGACACCGGGGCGCCAGTGGATGCGGATGGAGACGGCTTCACGAGCGCCGAGGACTGCGATGACGCCGACGCGGCGGTCTTCCCGGACGCCATCGAGGCCTGCAACGAGACAGACGACGACTGCGACGGAGAGATCGATGAAGGCGTGCAGTCGGCCTGGTACCCGGACAACGACAGCGACGGGTTCGGAAACGCCGACGATGGCGTGATGGCCTGCGAGGCGCCGTCCGGATTCGTGGCGGATGGATCGGACTGCGACGACTCGACCGCTGCGGTCAACCCGGACGCCATGGAGCGCTGTGACGACATCGACAACGACTGCGATGGGACCATCGACGAGGACGACGCCACCGATGGCTCGACGTGGTACGCCGATGGCGACGGCGACGGTTTTGGCGACCCTGCTGCATCCGCCGCAGGCTGCGATGCACCGGTCGGTCACGTCGCCGACGCAACCGACTGCGATGACACCGATGGGAGCGTCCATCCGGGCGCGACCGAGGTCCCCGGAAATGGCGATGACGATGACTGCGTTGATGGGGACGCCCTCCTTGTCGTCTACGTCGCGGACCGATTCAGCGGCGATGTCCACGCGCTCGACCGCAACACCGGCGCAGAGCTCTGGCGGGTGTCCGGCCTCGGAGCGATGATCGGCGTGGCTCGATCCGGAGATGGCTCGCTCTGGGTCACGGATTACGACGGCGGGAATCTCGTCGAGATTGCCGCCGACGGAAGCGAACCCCGCCCAGTGGTCGGTGGGCTCCGAACGCCCCACGCCCTCTGGTACGACGCCGCCAGCGAAACGGTGCTCATTGCGGACTCGGGCAACGGAGCCGTGCTCGAATACGATCCCGCAACGGGGACCACGACCTCGCTGCTCAGCGGACTTCGCTACCCCATCGGGGTGTTCCGCTATCCAGGAGCGGAGGTGGTCTTCGTGACCTTCCGCAGCAGCACGGACCTGCTCGCCTACGACACGGCCACGGGCACGTCGATACGGCACACGCTGCCCGCGACGGGAGATGCGATCTCACCGTCGGACCTCGGGGGCGGGCTCGTGATCTCGTCCGCGGCAGGGACGGGTCTCTTCCACTTCGACATCACCACAGGAGCCGTGACGACCCTGATCCGCGACCTTCCGGAGGGCTACGGCTCCTGCATCGACCCGGCGGGCAGCGGGTACCTCGTGGGACTGCACAACAGCGCGGAGATTCTCTCCATCGACAGTGCGACGTGGTCCGCGTCCACCTTCTCGACTGCCGTCACGACCCCGTGGCAGTGCACCCACAACCTGCCGGCCGATGCCGACGGAGATGGCCACCTGTCGTGGGCCGTAGGGGGTCCCGACTGCGATGATGAGGACGCGACGGTTCACCCGGGGTCCGGCTGCTGACGGCGCGACGACCGACCGTTCCTGCCCAGTGGCACAGAATCGGGGTTCGCGCAGACAGGGCTTCCGATCCCGTCTCGCTCAGGCCAGAATGCAGCCGTTCCTCCGTCCGGAGTCCCCTTGCGGCCCAGGCCAGCCCGCGATCCATGGTTCGGTCTCCTCAGCCTCGGGCTGCTCTGGGCCTGCGGCGGACCGCGGGACACCACCGGACGGGGCCACGCCGGCGACGAGGGGCCGGGGGCCAGCGGCAGCGCCCCCGAAGAATGCGAGGTGGACGGTCCCGCCCGGAGCCCGATGCGCCGACTGACGCCCGCCGAGCTCGACCGCACCCTCGTGGACCTGCTCGGTGTGCAGGCGGGCAAGGCTCTTGCGGTGCTGCCGCCCGAGCAGGTCGGCGGATTCAGCAACAACGTGGATGTGCGTACGGTCGGCGCCGACACCGTCTCTGCCATCGCGCACCTGGCGTCCGAGGTCGCCTTGGAGGTCACCGCCGAGCCCGGCGCTCTCCTGGATTGTCCCACATTGTTCGGCGACGTCGAGCTGGGCGCCGAAGCCGAGGCAGGCGAGACCGACACGGGACTGCTCATGGAGTCCCATGTGGAGCTCCGCTCGGAGGGATATGTCGAGTCGGTCATCGAGATCGCACACGGTGGGGAATACGGCATCGAGTGGCGGCTCTACGGCACCTCCTGCGCAGGAGAGGGCGCAGAGTGGACGCTCTGGGTCGATGGCGACCCCGTGGCCGACGGCCTCGCGCCCGCGGTCTGGTCCTGGGTCGGCGCCGTCCACGCACTCGACGCTGGCAGCCACCAGATTCGCGTCAGCTTCGACAACGACTGCTATCTGCCCGGAACCGGAGAAGACCGCAACCTGCTTGTCGATGCCGTTCGTCTCTCGGGTAGGGGGCTCGCCATCGGGAGTCCGGACGAGTTTTCGGATTGCGTCCAGACATGGCTGGAGACATTCCTCGTCCGGGCCTGGCGCCGGCCGGTCGAAGACCCCGAGATCCTCTCCGGCTTGGTTTCGCTCTTCGAATCCGCATCCGCCGAGTGGGGCGAGATTGCAGCAGTGCGGATGCTCATCGAGGTCATCCTCCAGTCCCCGCGGTTCCTGTATCGGGTCGAGGACTCCGTCCTGGGCGCATCACCGGGCGAAGTCGTACACCTCGACGGCTACGAGGTCGCCTCCCGGCTGTCGTACTTCCTGTGGGGGTCCATGCCCGACGACACCCTCCTGGCCGATGCCGCCTCGGGCGCCCTGCAGCAACCCGATGGGCTGCAGGCCGCTGCAGAACGCATGTTGGCGGATCCGCGGGCCATGGAGGTCGTGGAGCTCTTCTTCAGCGAGTGGTTCGCGCTCGACCATATCGGCCATGTCGAGAAGGATCTCGACGTCTATCCGGCGTGGACCGAGCACAGGCGGGCTTCGTTCCGCGAGGAGACCATCCGCTTCATACGCGCCGTCTGGGAGGAAGGTGCACGGTTCGACGAGCTCCTGACCGCGGACTGGACCATCGCAGACGCAGAGCTCGCGGATTTCTATGGTCTGGAAAGCAATTCCGATGATTGGGGCAGGGTCGAACGAGACCCAGCGCATCATGCGGGACTGCTCACCCAAGGAAGTTTCCTGGCAGCACGGGCGCGATCCTATGCGTCCTCTCCCATCCACCGCGGCCTGTTCATCCGCGGGACGTTGCTCTGCCATGTCATGAGTGGTCCCGACCCATCGCTGGAGATCGAGGTACCGGACCCCGACCCGGAGGCGACCACCCGCGAGCTCCTCGAGCAGCACCGGAGCGACCCGGTCTGCGCCTCCTGTCATGACCTGATCGACCCACCCGGGCTGGCGTTCGAGCACTTTGACGGAATCGGCCAGTTCAGGCTGTACGAGAATGGCCATCCTGTAGATGCATCGGTCGATCTGACCGGCACCGACGTGAACGGACAGTTCGACGGCGCCGCGGAACTGGGACTCGCGCTGGCGGACAGCACCATGGTCCAGACCTGCTTCGCGCAGCAGTGGTTCCGCTTCGCGCACGGACGCCGACCGTCGGACGGCGACGACTGCGAGATCGCAGAGACAGCCCAGACCTTCATCGCGGACGACCTCGACATGCAGTCGCTGGTGCTCGCCACCGTCGCGTCGCCGGCGTTCCGTACTGCCGTGGGGAGCCCCTGATGCCTCGTCCCCTCTCCCGGCGGGCGATGCTTCGTGGTGTCGGCGGTGCGGCGGTGTCACTGCCATTCCTCTCCGCGATGCTCCGGCCACTGCAGTCCCACGCCCAGGGCACCCTGCAGAAGCGTCTGGTGGTCTTCTTCACCCCGAACGGGACCGTTCCGGAAGCCTGGAGACCGGTCGGCAGCGAGACGTCGTTCACCCTCCCCACCATTCTCGCACCGCTGGCCGCACACCAGGCCGAACTCATCGTGCTGGACGGCGTGGACATGAAGTCCGCCCTCGAGCATCCCGGGGGGGGCAATCCTCACGACGTCGGCACGGGCCACTGCCTCACGCCGTGGCCCATCGTGGAGGGGGCGAGCGGGGTGGGCGAGTTCGGCCACTACTGGGACGGCTCTGCGGGTGGACAGAGCTTCGACCAGTATGTGGCGGAGCGCCTGACCGCAGGCCACCCGTTCGACAGCCTCGTATGGGGGGTCGAGGCGGACAACTCCCGGGCGATCCCCGCGCGGATCAGCTGGAAGGGGACCTTCAACCCGGTCCGGCCGATGCAGGAACCCGCTGCGGCGTTCGATCGGATCTTCGGCTCGGGTGGAGCCCACTCCGCAGGACCCGAGGTATCGCGTTCGCAGCGGCTTTTTGTCGTGGATGCCGTTCTCGAGGACTTCCAACGGCTCCACGCCCGGGTCGGTGCGGAGGACCGCCTCCGGCTGGACGCCCACGTGGAGGCCCTGTTCGACCTCGAGCAGACCATCCGACGCCTTGATCTGGGCGACTGCCTCCTGCCAGAGCGCGTGGACGCCTCCACCTCTGCCGCCATCGGCGAGGCCAACAACGCGATGATGGCCGCTGCTGCCCGGTGCGATCTCGCGCCCGTACTCGTGCACCAGTGGGGAAGCGGTCAGTCAGAGCGGATCTTCACGGAGCTGGGGCAGACCGACGATCACCACGCTCTGTCCCACCAGCCACTCTCCGACGCCGATGCCGTCGCTCGGCTCACTGCCATCAATCGGTGGTACGCGCAGCGCTTCGCGCTGCTCCTTGACCAGCTCGCATCAACCGAGGCGGGAGACGGGACCTCCCTCCTGGACCAGTCCGTGGTCCTGTGGTGCAACGAGCTTGGCAACGGCTACACCCACGACCCCTCCAGCGTGCCGTATGTCCTGGCCGGCCGATGTGGTGGGGCGCTGTCGACCGGACGCTACCTGCGGCCCTATGGCCGAAGCCACGGAGAACTGTTCGCCGCAATCGGACAGGCGCTGGGTCTGGGAACAGAGAGCTTCGGGATGCCCGACGTCTTCGAACGCCCCCTGACGGAGATCCTGTCCAGCGCTGGCTAGCGGCGTCCCTGCGCGCACCGTACCCGTGACGCGGCCACCGCCCCCGGAAGCGTCCTTGTGGACGGAATCCATCTCGCCACACTGGCGTCGTTTCTCATCGGCGGGCTTGTTGCGTCCAGACCCATCCCGACGGTACTCGGCAAGCTACCCATCCGGCGCGCGCTGGCGCCGGCCCCGGACAGGGCAGGTTTGGTGGAGCGGCGGTGGTTTGGTAGAACGGTACTCCGCGACGACGCGTCTCGGACCGTTCACCCCGCACCGTACCGGAGCCAGCGATGATCCTCCTCCTCGCGCTCAGCAGCAGCGCAGTTGCGGCAGATGTCCTCGTCTATGGCCCGCTTGACTACACCGAATCCGCGGTCCTGCTGTCGGATGGACACACCGTGACGGCGTGGGACGCCGCGGTCTGGGCCACAGCCATCCAGTCTGACTTCGCGTCATTCGACGCCATCGTGCTCGGGGACAAGGACTGTTCCGGACCCTCAAGCGCCGACCTGGCGAACGTCTACGCCACGCGGGCGACCTGGTCGGCCGCCGTCACGGGAAACATCGTCGCGACCGGCATGGACGCCGGCTGCCACTCCGGCAGCACCGGCGCCACGCCGTTCATCGAGTCCGCGGTCGAGTGGGCGGCGTCCGGGAACGCAACCGGCCTCTACGTTTCCGGCGACTGGGGCCGGCGGGATTGGGACTATCTGGACCCGTGGGGGGCGTGGGGCACGACGTCATCGAACTACGACAGTGTCACCATCACCGGCACCACGCACCCGGTCTTCGACGGCGTGACGACCGTGAGCGATTGGGGCAATACCGCGCACTCCTACATCGACACCTACCCATCCGGCTGGGTCGTGGTCGCAACCGATGCATCCGGGAACGCAAACACCCTGGTCTTCGACGACTGTGACGGAGACGGAGACGGAGACCTCGACGCAGGCCGCTGTGGCGGTGGCGATTGCGACGACGATGACGCCAGCATCTCGAGCTTCGGAGTCGAGATCGAGGCCGATGGCATCGACCAGGACTGCGACGGAGTCGATGACTGCTACTTCGACGATGACGGAGACGGCTACGGCGACGGCTTGGCGTCAGCGGGCACCACGCTGGACTGCTCGGGTCCAACCGAGACGACCGATGGCTCGGACTGCGACGACACCGACCCCACGGCCTACCCGGGTGCCCCCGAGATCGCAGGCGACGGAATCGACCAGGACTGCGATGCAGTCGATGACTGCTACGACGACCAGGATGGAGACGGGTTTGGGACCGCCACGGTGGTCGCGGGGGAGTCCCTCAGCTGTGATGGGTCCGGGGAGTCCACGTCGCCGGACGACTGCGACGACATGAACCCGGATGTATCGCCCTCCGCCACCGAGATCCCGGTGGACGGAATCGACCAGGACTGCGATGACGCCGACGACTGCTACGCCGATGTCGACCTCGATGGGTTCGGCACCTCCGAGACGCTGACCGGCGCCGACCTCACGTGCGCGAATCCGGGTGAGGCACGCACCAGCGATGACTGCGATGACACGAGCGCCGCAACCTACCCCGGGGCCGCGCCCCTCGATGACGCCACCGCGTGCATGACAGACGTCGATGATGACGACTTCGGCGACGCGACTGCCGCTGGCGCCGTCCTGCCCGGAACAGACTGCGACGATGCAGAAGCCAGCATCTACCCGGGTGCCGCCGACGCCTGGTACGACGGAGTCGACGCCGACTGCGCCGACAATGACGACGATGACGCGGATGCAGATGGCGTTCCGGTGGATCAGGACTGCGACGATACGGACGGCACGGTGTACCCGGGGGCCGAGGAGACCTGGTACGACGGCGTCGACGCCGACTGTGCTGGTGATGACGACAACGACGCAGATGCCGACGGCGTTCCGGTGGACCAGGACTGCGACGACAACGACCCCTCGGCCTACCCCGGAGCCGAGGATGCCTGGTACGACGGCGTTGACGCCGACTGCGCCGGCAACGACGATGATGATGCAGACGGCGACGGCGTTGGCATCGGCGAAGACTGTGACGACACGGACAATACGGTGTACCCAGGCGCCGACGACGTCGAAGGAGATGGCATCGATCAGGACTGCGACGGCCAGGACGGCGGAGCGGCCGTGGCGGCAGGTGGACGCGATGACGACAAGATCAGCGCGGGGTGTGCGTCCATGCCCATCTCAGACGCCGCACTGGGCCCCCTGCTCCTCGGCGTGCTCGCCCTCACGGCCCGTCGGAGACGCGAGAACTGAGCCGCGGCGAGGACCGGCCCATCGTCGGGCGCTACTCCCCCCGGGCATCCTCCAAGGTCCGGGCCGATTTCCGACGCCACAGATACACCCCCGCGAGCGTCCCGCCTGCGAGCAGGGCCAGCACGACCGCGACCAGCCCCAGCGGAAGAGGATGCGGCGGAAGGTCTGGCGGCGGGGGAACCTCGGCGACGAAACCCTGCGGCATCGGCGGGAGGATGTCTGCTCGCGCCGCGCCCGCCAGCCACGAAATGCCCAGCGGGCGCATCATCGCGGCTCCGGACCGGAACCTGCGAACGGCTCCGATATCGTTCCGTCCTCGATCAGCACATCGGGCCGCGGCGCCTGACCGGACCCCAGACCCGCCGCACGCTGCGTGGCGTGCCATGCCACGTAGTTCGGAAAGGCGTCGCCGTACCCGTCCAGCACTTCACCCGCACCCAGCGCAAACGGGTCGATCGGGAGACCGGGTTCGCCCAGGACGGCCGACAGCCCGAGGCCGGCCCGGCACGCAACGTCAAGCTGCGCATCCGTGAGGCTGGCAGGGTCGAGCGCAAACGCACACGCCGAGACCCGCTCGGCGGGGGCAAGCACGCTGTCCGACGCGAAGTCCGGCAGGATGCGCTGCCGCAGAGCAGGGAAGCGCGCGTGGGCTTCCGCCATCTCATCGAGGATCTGTGGGTACGACAGCCCATGTGCAGAGAGCCGAAGCCCGATGCAGGCATCCGGCGGGGTCCCGGCCTGCAGCCGTGGCTCCGACGACCAGCGTGGTTCGCAGCGGTCGCGAAGCGTCACGAGGGCGTCCATCACGGCAAGCTCCGTCGAAGCACAACCGGGCGCTGCGGCAATGGGCGGCAGCGCCCCACACACCGCCCGCTCCAGCCCCTCGTCGAGATGCAGGCTGCAATCCATCATGCACTCGGATTGACGGGCCGCGGCACGAACCACCGCGGGATCGTCGCCGGTCAGGGGCGGTGCTGAAAGCGCACCCTGCAGCTTTCCGTCGGCACGACCCGCGAACATGATGCTGCCGTATTGCGCCTGGGCCGCCGTATAGACCACGGAAGTCAGTGTCTGGATGGCAACCGCCTTGTCCGCCACGACAGTGAGGTCGCCCCCGAAGTGGTGCGTTCCGCCGTACCGCTGCCCGGCCGCCCTGGCCGCGTCGACATGGGTCAGCAGTGCTTCATACAGCGCCGGTATCAGCATGCCCCTCCGGTCCTTCTCGCCGAGACGCCCTGCGTCGAGGGAGACCAGTCCGTCCTTCACCGCAAGCGGTGCGGCAAGTTCCTCAGCCGATGCGTCTGGATCGAGGAAGTAGGCCTCTGGCAGAGAGAGGAACCAGGCCCGATTGTCCATGTCGATCCGGTCGGGCCGGATCACCACCCGAGGCCAGGGCCCCAGGGGAGCTGCTGCACGCAGCGGAATCAACGACAGCCCCATCTCCGTCTCGATGCGGTCGGCGTCATGCCATGCCAGCTCGTCCTCATGGATCTCTCGCCAGGGGTTGCATGCTGGCGCTGCTGCAGCCCAGAACGCTGCTCCCATCCCGAGCACCGAGCGTGGAATCCTGGAGAACACGTGGGCAGCAGGGCGGAACAACTGGGCCATCTCCCGAGAGCGACGGGATTGTACCCGGTGGTGAAGCGAGCGAGACGGAAGCGCCGGCCCTCGCTCGCCGTCGGTGGAGTCCGCAGGGGTCGCTGACCACGACCGCCAGCGAGGTTGTGCATCCAACGTCTCGCCAAACCCAGAAATGTGATGACACAGGAACGTCGCTTGTGATTCGCCTGCTCACGGGTGATCCCGCTGCAGCAAGGGAGCGCAGCATGATCGTCTGTTCATGTACGAAGGTGACCTCCGATGTTGTGCACTCCCTCGTGGAGCGTGGTGCACGGAGCTGGAACGAGGCGTCAGCGTCGTGCGGAGCCGGTCGCTACTGCGGCGGCTGTCTGAAGGACTTCCGTCGCACGTTCGAGCGGAGCCGTCGGGCGCGAGACAACGGTGCCAGCACGATGCGTTGATTCCCGCAGGTGGGTGGTCGAAACCAACCCAGCGCGAATGTCACCCAAGCCCATGGTCCCGGGCGGATGCTGCACGAGCAGCGAAGCGAACCCCGGTCGGATCGCGCTTCGCGGGACGCCCGGCGCGATGATGGAGAGCCCGCTGGACGTTGCCGGCGATGACCGGCACGGCGAGGCAGTGCGCCGCCGCGCCGGCCCTTCCCGGCCTACTCCGTGGCCTCGGTCGCCGCCTCGGCGTCCGCGGGCTGGTCGATCTTGAGGATCGTACGAAGCCTGTCCTGCCCGAACTCGTTTCCGTAGAGAAGGATCGAGAATCGCGCGATCTCGGCCGCGATCTGGATCGCGGTCTTCACCTCGTCGTCGGATGCACCTGCCTTTTTCGCAAGGTGGACCTGGGCAGTGATGCAGTACTCGCATCGGATGGCGGCCGACGCCGCGATGGCGGCGAGGCGTGCTTCCTTGGACGGAATCGCACCATCCACGAACATCTTGTTGAACTCACCGAAGTATTCCGCCGCGGCCGGACCGACCTGGCGCGGGTACATGGCGTTGAAGGGGCTGGCAGCGACGAAGGCTGCGTACTCCTCGTCCGTCATTCCCGTCTGTTCCGCCTCAGCTGCCTCTGCGGCAGCTGCTGCCTTGGCGGCCTTGGCCTTGCGGTCGGCCTTTCCGGCCGTTGCGGTGAGTGGGAGAAGGAAGGCAAGAGCTGCGATCGCGAACTTGTTCATCATCGAAGACGTCTCCGTTGGGCACGACCAGGGCGGTCGTGGTGACTGTGACCGGGCCGGAATGCATACCGCCCAGCCCGGTCCACCCATGACCCGTCCTCGACCGGAGCGCTACCAGTGGATGGTCGTTCCGTTCAGGAGGATCCGCTCCCAGATCCGGAACCGCTCGGGACTGCTCGCCTCCAGTTCATCGAGGCTTCCCTCCACGAGGCACTGGGCATGGATCCGCGCGAACTCGGCCATGTCTTCCCATTCATTCAGGCTCCCGTAGTTGGACGTCCGGTTGTCATCGCTTCGGATCGCGTGCCTCCAGATGGGATCCAGGATGTTGGCCTGCGGCTCCAGCGCCGGAGCATTCCCGATGCGGGTGTACTGCTCGTAGGTGTGACCCAGCTCGTGCAGCAACACCGGCAGGTCGGCGGTCTGGGTGTCGATGTAGTTCATGCCCCCGTACGCAGCGGCACCGCCACCAAAGTACGAGCGGTGAAGGAACTGGATGCCGTGGCCGAACTCGGTGATGATCTGGAAGCCGTGCCAGTACTGGACCGGGAGCCGCTCCAGTCGGGCGAGCACGTCTTCGATGTCGGTGTAGCCGATCGGCGGGTCGGCGCTCACGTTGACTTCGAAGGTGACCGCATGGGGGGCATGCTCGGTCGACCGGAGCTCGACGTGGTACTTCGTCAGCGTGTGGCTCTCGTTCAGATCGTAGGTGCAGGTCTCTGCGCTGCAGGGTTCTGCGCTGCAGGTTGCGCATCCGACGTCGAAGCAGACGCATGCATCGCTGTCTGACCAGTCCAGGACCTGCGCCACGCCGTACCGGGGGTGCTCATCCCAGTCGAGGTCTTCCTCCGGCAGATTGTTCCCGATCCGATCCGTCCCTACGGTGCTCCAGTCGAAGTCTTCCTCCTCCGGCGTGGTGCTGGTACCCGCCGGCGGCGGGATCGGGCCGGACGGCACCTCCGGGTCGACCCAGTCGGGAACCGATGCGCCGGTATCAGCCGACCCGGTGTCGGACGCCGAGTGATCATCGGCCCCGCCGTCGGCATCGGACTTCGTGCCCTCGTCCGCCCCGGGTCGGGCACATCCCCACATGGAGAGCATCAGGATGGTGCAAACGGACCGGCGCATGTCCCCTCCTGGACGAAGGCCTGCACCATACCGTGTCGGATGACCGCACCGGTCTGCGCACTCCCGGACCCGATGCATGTGGTCCGTGCAGCAGGGGAGGGCGGTCAACCCTCGAGAGCGGACATCAGCCGGTGCACCACAACATCAGCGACCAGCTGTTGAGGGTTCCGGTCGCGAGGTCGGCGTTGTCGTAGATCCGCATCGTCCAGGTCCCATCCCCGCTCTGGCCGATGAACGTCCCCACGTCTTCCGCGGCATCCAACGTCCCGCCCGGAGGATTCGGCCGATAGGTGCCCACGAGGTCTTCCTCCGAGCTCCCAGTGCCGTCATGGAGCCGCACCGTCGCGCGACTGGGTCCCGTGATGTCGACCTCGAGGTCTCCTCGCCACCAGTGGGTGATGTCGACCGTGATCTCCAGGTCGACGACAGTGCCACACCCATTGGTGGAGGCTGGGCTCATCGTGGTCTGCAGGTCGCGGATGGCCAGATCACCCGTCCCCGAGGCGGTCACGACCACGCCGCCATCGTCTCCGTCACAGTCGCTGTCGATGCCGTCGAACGGGGTCTCCGTGGCCAGCGGACTGCGTGTCCTGTCGGCGTCATCGCAGTCGCCATCGCAGGTGCTGCTGCCGTCATTGTCGCGGTCGTCCTGCTGCAGGGTTGCATCGGTGTCGTCGCAGTCGATTCCGGGGGTGATGTCCCCGGATGCGTCCGCGTCTCCCCAGCCATCCCTGTCGGCGTCCCGCATGCAGGCTTCGTCATCGTCCTTCTCGGCAGCACCGGGAAACACATCCGGGTCGCCGTCGTCGCAGTCCCCGCTGCAGGTGTCCACTCCGTCTCCGTCTTCGTCCAGACACTCGGGTTCGGCGTCCGTATCGGTGTCGGTGTCGGTGTCGGTGTCGGTGTCGGTGTCGTCCGGAAGCAGCCCCGTATCGCCCGTGTCCTTTGCATCGGATGCGAGTCCCAGTCCGCATCCAGAAGAGACCACGAGGGCGAGGACCGCGAAGGAAGATGCCTGGAAAAGTCGAGTCATGAGGGTTTTCCCGTTTGCGATGACGCAGTCTAGCGCATTGGCGACCGACCGGCCTCGCTCCGTGCGTTCACCGGTTCTGGTGCCGTATACGCCCCCCAGCCTCTTTCGACCACACCCCCCAACAAAGCCACGCCCACGGGCGGCAGACGTGGGCGGAGATTGCCCAGAGGGTCCGAAGCCACCCCCGGCTCTCCGCGTCCCGGCCAGCCCTGGCGGGATGCCGGTCAGCCGGCGGCAGCGCCGGGCGCTCGACTGGTCAGTGAGACCGCAGTCCGGCTCCAGCGCGGGTCCGTGAGGCTCTGGACCAGGAATCGGGCGAGATCTTCGCGGGGGATGTGGGCGCGTGAGGAGGTCCGGAGCGCCGCGTCGGCCGTCCAGCAACCGGTCCCAGGGGCCATCGTGAGCCGCGTCGGTCGGACGAGGGTCCAATCAAGAGATGAGTCCTCCACTCTCGCCTCGGACACCGCGAGGTTGTCATAGGCGACCCCGATGTTGGAGCTGTGCACCAACGCCAGGAAGGCCCAGCCCGCCCTGGAGCGCGACGCCCCCACCCCGTGGGCCGAGACCGAGACATAGCGACGGACACCCGCCGCCTCGCACGCCGTCACGAGACGGTCTGCCGCCTGGCTGTGCAGGTCCCTGGGCGTCGTGATGCGGGACCAGGGACTGTCGCTGGTCCGGACCATGGACAGCACGACGACCACGGCGTCCATCCCCGCGACCGCGCGTTCGGCCACCCCCGGCGCGCAGACATCCGCGCGCAGGATCTCGAGGTCATCCGCCGCCTCCGGCTCCAGGCTCCTCGCGAGCGCGCGCACCCGGTGCCCAGCGGCGCGCGCCTCCTGCACCACGAGGCGCCCGGTCCTGCCCGACGCTCCCACGACCAGTACCCGCATCCCGCCTCCTGGTCGCCCCTATGCGAAGGAGCCAATGAAGCAACGGTGTGGATTCGCGCGGGAGGGCGCCTACCCGGACGGCGAGGGTCGGGCCCAAGACAGCCCCATCGTCACACGGAGGTCGGTTGGCTGGATGCCGGTCGGGACGACCGTGTCGTGCAGGAGGCTCCCGCCGACCTGCAGCGAAAGCTGCTGGACAAGATCCACGGACACGGAGCCGTCCAGGAAACCCCGGAAGTCTCTTGGGTCCAATGGGTTCACGAAGAGCCCTCCGACGTACTGCAGCGAGAACCCGGATTCCTCCACCCGCAGCCAGCCGTTGGACTGGAGACCCGCTCGGGCAACGCGACGCTTGGCCTCGTCGCCGGCCCAGGCCGGTGACAGGTCCGATGAGATGAAACGGGTGCGTTCCCACTGCGCCCCCAGCGCACCTCGGAGCAGCCGGTCCTCTCGTCGGATCGGCGCGTATCCAATGCCCGCTCCCCCGTTCGTCCGCCCTTCGAGGCCTCGGATACGGCTGTGCTCGAACCGACCGGTGCCGAGAACGAACCAATGTTCCGAGAAATACCAGAACGGCAACGCGGTCACGGCGAGCGTGTCACCCGCCCGGACGAGGTCGCGTCCAGGGGCGGGGCGGACCCAGAGCCGGAATGCCGACGCCAGCACGTCGTAGCCCAGCGACTCCGCTGAGTGGGAAAGCCGGGCATCTGCATGGATGCTCGCCTGGCCCACGTTGCCGGCCACGTAGCTGCCTCCGAGCGCCAGGCTCGAACGAAAGGGCATGTCGGTGCGGACCTGTGCACGGGCGGTACCCGTAAGGGCACTCGCCACCAGAGCCATCAGTCCAGGAGCGATGCGCATGGCACAAACCGGGTTGACTGGGTTTCAGGCACAAATCGGGGACGCATCCCAGCGCGCAGCCGCTGCAGTGAGCGCAGCCACGCAACGCGGCCCCTGCGAATAGGTGTCCATCTCCCGCTGGGTGATGGGATCGGACGCCCCACGCTGGGACAGGGCATAGAGGAGATGGGTCAGCCCGATGAGCCACGCCGCGGTCCCCTCATCGCCATTCGAACCCAGGACGAATCGGTACCAGCCGTTGTTGGCGTGGTCGGGGTGGGGTGCCAGCGACCCGAGGCGGCAGAGGTTCTCTCCGACTTCCACAGGCATGGGCACCGACATCCGCCCGCTGGCGTCGACGAACACCAGGACCCGCGCTCCCACGAAGAGCCCGATACGGCGACGGGAAATGGCGAAGGCCTGAACCGACTCGAGCTCCAACAGCGTCGGGACGTGCGGCAGCAGGCCCTCCCAGGCACCGGTCTGGGCGAGCCAGGTCCGGAACGCCTCGATGGT
>JAYYRS010000578.1:0-2873 GCA_036126975.1 Myxococcota bacterium | reverse complement strand
CGTCGTACCAGCGCTCCTGGGCATCCGGAGAGATGGCTGGGTCGCTGTCGTCGCAATCCAGTCCACCGCTCCGTTGCGCATCGTGGCCGTCGCCGTCTGCGTCATCATCGTCCGCGATGCCGGCGCAGTCCTGATCGATGCCGTCGTACCAGATCTCCTCCGCGCCCGGAAAGGCCGTGGGCAGGGCATCGTTGCAGTCGGTATCGTCCGAGACGTACCCGCTGGGTTCCCGACACGCGGTCGTGCGGACCAACGGATCGCCAAATCCATCCATGTCGAAGTCGCGATGCCAGGTCCGAGCGTCGCTGGCGTCGTCTTCATCCACCGCACCGTCGCAGTCCTCGTCAACGAGACCGTCACAGATCTCGAGGCCTCCCGGAAACGCCGTCGCGCTGGCGTCGTCGCAGTCGGTATCGTCGGCGACGTATCCGGACGGCACGTCGCACGAGACCACCACTACCCCGGCGTCGCCATGCCCGTCGCCGTCGGCATCCCGATACCAGCTCGCCGCATCGCTGGCGTCGGTCTCGTCGACCGTGCCGTCGCAGTCCTCTTCTGCAGCGCCATCGCACACCTCGGTCCCCGCCGGCGACACGTCGGCTCGGGTGTCGTCGCAGTCCGATCCGTCTGCGACATGGCCGGTCGGCTGCGCGCACTCGACCACGGAGATGGCCGGATCTCCAAAGCCATCGCCATCGCTGTCGGCATGGAACATCGTGCCACCGATGCTGGGGCTGTCGTCCACGATGCCGTTGCAGTCGTCGTCGATCCCGTCGCAATCCTCCGGTGCACCCGGGTAGACCCTGAATGCGCGGTCATCGCAGTCGGTCCCCCCGCAGGTCGCACCCTGGGCCAGGAACCCATCGATGTCCCAGTCACAGGAGTCCCGGGCCACCGCGACGGTCTGCCCGCTGGCGTCGGAGAGGACCACTTCGAAGTCGGACGGCCAGGCCGTGATGGTGGAGACGGCTGAATCTCCCCAACCCTCGAGCTGGCTCTGGCCCAGGCCTCCCCAGGCCCCGTGCGTGGCGTCGATGCTCCCGAAGACATCCGCTGCGCCTGCCGCCGAGGAGAAGGCTCCCACGCCCGTCATGAAGTCCAGACCCCGCGTGCCGTGGTCGCTCCAGACCACCAGACCCGTGCCCGGCCCCATGGCCGCCCAGTCTGCTGCGTAGTCGATGAGCTGACCTGCGGCGGCCGTATCGAGGTGACACTCCGGGAGCTGTCCGCTGACCAGCACGAAGCCCGTCGTGGCCGGCCCCCAGACCGCCCGGGTCGCATGCAGCGCGTCGAAGGCAGTCGGGGCTGCGCCACCGCATCCGCCGGAGGGAATCACGATTGCGTCATACGTCTCGAAGTCGGCCTGTGCCGCTGCCCGCCACGTCCCATCGTCCCAGACGGTGACCGTGTGGCCCGCCGTCGCCAGGGCGTCTGCGGTTCCGTCATCCGCCGCGCCGTACACGAGGAGGTTCCCATGCGCAGCCGCGCGTGTCGGCACGAGCGCGAGGAATGCAGCGACGGTCCTGGGGCGCAGATGGGCCACGACATCCGCCGGAAGGAAGGGGACCCCGAACGTAGCCCGAATCGGCCGCCATCTGGGGCCCATCCGCCGATCGGCTGACCACTCCGGCTGCCAGATCGGTAGACTTCTCCCTGCCTGATCGGACGGAGAGAGATCATGTCCTTGCTCGCCCTTGCTGCCCTCACCCGCATCGCGACCGCACAGCCGACCGACAGCCACTACATCTACTTCTCCGGAAGCGAGCATCTGCATGGCAATGCCTACGCCGATGCCACCGACCAGCTCTTCATCACCGACACCACCGTCCAGGTCGTTCGTCGGTACGACGGCTTCTCTTCCGCCTCCCCCGGGAGCACCATCAGCCACAGCGCGTCCCTCTCGGTTGGAACCGGCCTGCAGGGGATCACGTACGACGAGGACCAGGACCGGCTGTACTACCTGCGCTCCGGGATCGTCTACATCATCGACCGGTCGCTGTCGTCGATCGGTTCCTTCAATCCGGGACTGGGCACCGCCGCGAGCGACCTGACGTGGCGAGACGGAGAGATCTTCATCGTCTCGGACAACAGCTCGACCATCACCATCTACGACGCCGTCTCGCTGACCCAGACCCGGACGATGTCGCTACCCACCACCGCCGGCTGGCCGAGCATCGCCTACGACGAACACACCGACCAGCTCTGGTTCAGCTACTGGGGCTCCGGCTCGCCCGGGCCGTGGTGGACGATCGACCCGGACACGGGCTCGACGACCTCCCAGAGCACGTCCAGCGGCGGCGACTGGGGCCACGGGCTCGAGTACGCCGACGGAACGCTGATGCTGGGCACCGAGACCCGCTCGCCGGACGGCATCCGGGTCATGACCGTCGACTGCGATGACGACGGCGATGGGATCTGCAACGCGGACGACAACTGCCCGAGCATCTCCAATCCCGGCCAGGGTGACGCAGACGGCGATGGAGAGGGCGACGCCTGCGACACCTGCACCGATGTCGACGGCGACGGGTATGGAGACGCGGCCTACGCCGCCACCACATGCACCGCGGACTGCGATGACATCGACCCGCTGGTCAATCCCGCCGCATCGGAGGTCTGCGACGGCGTCGACAACGACTGTGATGGGACGGTGGACGAACCGGACGCCACGGACGCCACGACCTGGTACGCCGACGCCGATGGCGACGGCTTTGGGGATGCATCCGTGCCGAGTCTGGGCTGCAGCGCACCCACCGGCACCGTCTCGGATGACACAGACTGCGACGACACCGACAGCACCGTGTACCCCGGGGCGACCGAGCTCTGCGACGGACAGGACAACGACTGCGACGGCGCACGCACCGCGGCGGAGCAGG
>JAYYRS010000577.1:0-6337 GCA_036126975.1 Myxococcota bacterium | reverse complement strand
CCCCCGAGGAGCATCCATGGGAGTTCGAACTCCAGCTGGGTGTGGGTGACCGGGTCGAAGGCCCGTTCGACCGCATGTATCTCCGGGAGCATGTCTACATGGGCCGATTGACGGGCGACGAGCGTATCCGGGTGCCGGGCGCGTCCACGTGGGCCCGGCTGGGCGACCGGCCGGAGTTTGCGGAGATCCTGTCCCTGCTCGGAAAGGAAGCGCCTGCCGTCGTCGGAAACAAGCGGATTGCCGGTTGGCAGAAGACCGGTGGGGTGCCCAGCACGCCCGGCACGCCGGGCGGCGGTCCGACGCGGCCTTCGGCGGCCCGGCCGACGCCGGCCCCAGCCCGGCCCGCCAGTCCGACGCCAGCGGACCCGCCAGCGGACCCGGCGCCGGCGCCCGGCGCGGGCGGTCGGACGAAGCTCCTGGCCGGAGCGGCGATTCTCGTCGTCGTGGCTGTGGTCGCCGGCGTCGTACTTCTGGCCTGAAGGGGGCGGACGCGGTCGGCCTCAGGGCGACGCACCGACGGTCAGTCGCCGGAAGACCTCCTCGAGGTTGGTCCTCTCTGGCGCGAGTTCGAGGAGGTCCAGTCCCTGGACGACGGCGACCCGGAACAGGGCGGCCCGCACGTCTCCATCGGCCAGGACCTCGAATGCGTAGTGGTCTGGCGCGGTGGATGTGAGCACCCGAACGCTGGTTACATGCTCGACCGCCTCGACGGCGCGCCGCACTGCGTCGGCGCCCGGGTCGACGGAGCCGGCGGCGAACAGCACCTGGAGCAGCTGCCCGCCGCGCGTCCGCGCGGTGACGGCGTCGGTTGCGCCGTCCGCGACCAGATGGCCCTGGTTGATGATCACCACGCGGTCGCAGGTGGCCTGGACCTCGCTGAGGATGTGCGTGCTGAGGATCACGGTCCGCTTCCGGCCGATCTCGCGGATCAGGTTCCGGATCTCGACGATCTGGTTCGGGTCCAGCCCGGTGGTGGGTTCGTCGAGGATGAGGATTGGGGGCTCATGCAGCATGGCCTGCGCGAGACCGACCCGTTGCCGGTAGCCCTTGGAGAGCGCACCGACGCGCTGGCCCAGCCGGTCCGGAATTCCACATTGGTCTGCGACCCGGTCGATGCCCCTCGTCCGCTCTGCGGTCCCCATGCCGCGGACCCGGCCGACGTAGTCGAGATAGTCGCGCACCCGCATGTCGGGGTAGATCGGTGCGTTCTCGGGGAGGTAGCCGATGTGGCTGCGGGCGGCGATGGGCGCGCCGAGCGTGTCATGTCCCATGACGCGCGCCCCGCCCGAAGAGGGCGACAGGAAGCCGGTGATGATCTTCATGGCGGTGGATTTGCCGGCGCCATTGGGTCCGAGGAAACCCACGACCTCCCCCTCATCCACGGAGAACGAGATCCCCCGAAGCGCCACGTGTGCGCCGTAGGACTTGTGCAGGTCGTCGACCTCGATGGCGGGCATGCTGGCCTCCCGCAGGGGATACGCCCCGCGAGCCGCAGGTGTAACCGAAGCACCCCGCTCTCCGCTTGGACCCGGACGGGGCTTGGGGATACCCGGAGGTCCCGTCCTTCGCGCGGAGCATTCCATGTCGAGTCGCATCGAGAAGCTGCTGCTCAAGCAGGTCGGCCGTGCCAGCGCCGACTGGTCCATGATCGAGCCGGGAGACAAGGTGATGGCGTGCCTGTCCGGCGGCAAGGACAGCTACGCGATGACCTGGCTGCTCCGCCTCATCCAGCGGAAGGCGCCGTTCGACTTCGACCTCGTCGTGGTCAATCTCGACCAGGGGCATCCGGGCTTCCCCGCGCATGTGCTGCAGGACTGGCTCACGGAGCACGGATTCGCGCATCGGCTCCTCTCCCAGGACACCCACAGCATCGTGACGGCGAAGATTCCGGAGGGGAAGACCTTCTGTTCGCTGTGCAGTCGCCTGCGACGCGGGATCCTGTACAACGCCGCCGTCGAGATGGGGGTGACCAAGATCGCGCTCGGGCATCATCGCGACGACATCACCGAGACCCTGCTGCTCAACATGCTGTTTGCTGGACAGCTCAAGAGCATGCCGCCGATCCTGCGCTCGGACGATGGGCGGAACACCGTCATCCGGCCGCTGGCCTACTGCCAGGAGCGGGACGTCGCGGCCTACGCCGAGCAGATGGCCTTCCCCATCATCCCGTGCGACCTCTGCGGTTCGCAGGAGCACCTCCAGCGCAAGCGGGTCAAGCGGCTCATCGCGGAGCTCGCAGAGGAGAACGGCGCGATCCCGGGCAACCTCTTCGCCGCGGTACAGAACGTCCGGCCCACCCACCTCATGGACCCGAAGCTCCGGGCCGCCATGGGGGTGGACATCGAGAACTGTCCGTCGAAGGCAGACATCGAGGAAGCGCTCGCCGCCATTGGCTGAGATGGCCGGCCGTTTCCCCGGCAGACCCGGCGCGACACCGCCCGCCCCGGGCCTTCCATCGACGCCCCCCATGGAGCCCTCGTGAACATCACCACGTTCAACATCAACTCGATCCGTGCCCGCGCCCACATCCTGGGAGAGTGGCTGGACGAGCGGCAACCAGACGTCCTGTGCATCCAGGAGCTGAAGTGCCAGGAGCACCAGTTCCCCCATGAGACCTTCGCGGCTCGCGGCTACCACACGGCCATCCTCGGACAGAAGACCTACAACGGGGTGGCGATCGCTTCGAAGTGGCCGCTCGAGGACATCGTCCGGGGTCTGCCCCTGGAAGGAGACGACCAGGCGCGGGGCATCGCGGCGACGACCAATGGCGTTCGGGTCGTCAATGTCTACGTGGTGAATGGCAAGGCGGTCGGTGATCCCAAGTATGACTACAAGCTCCGGTGGATGGACGCGCTCGTGGATTGGGTCCGGGCTGACATGCGCGGTCGCGATTCGTATGTGCTGACCGGTGACTTCAATCTGTGTCCGACGGACGAGGACACCTGGGATGCCATCCACTGGCACGACGCTATCTTCTGCACGGAGGAGGAACGAGAGCGATTCGAGGAGCTTCTCGACCTCGGGCTGAAGGACGCATTCCGCGAGCGTCACCCGGACGCTTGGGGCCGGTACGCCCACACCTGGTGGGACTTCCGAGGGGCGGGCTTCCCGCGCGGGCGCGGACTCCGCATCGATCACTTCCTCGTCAGCCCTTCGGTCATGGAGCGTGTCCAGGACGTCACCATCGATCGGGAGATGCGGAAGAAGGACAAGCCCTCGGACCATGCCCCCGTGCGGCTGGAGCTGCGGCGCTGAACGCGCCGTCTGCCCGGCTGGCCGTGGGGCGCCGATGGTGTCCGGGCCTGGGACGTCACGGCACCCGAGAGTGCCGCCGCAGTGCCTCCAGACGCGCAATTCGGAGGCGCGGGTTACGGCGCGCGGGTGGAGGCAGACCATGAAGCTCACCGGACGTGTGTTGACCTTGACCGAGGATGCCTCGCTCATTGCCGCGCAGCTCGCCGGGGAGGATGTCGCTGCAGACGGGGAACCGCTCCACTACGGCGTGAACACCGACGCCATGATCTCGGGACAGGCCTGCACGCTTGGGTACACGCCCGGCATCCTCGGCCCCTACTTCCTCGAGAACTTCAAGGAGACGGTCCAGAAGGGGTCCGTGAAGGCGGGAGGCTTCCAGGTCATCCGAGGTGGAGATGCCTACGGATCGGGCTCGTCCCGCGAGGTGGCCGTCGTTGCCCACCAGGGCGCGGGGATCGAGCTCGTCGTGGCACGCAGCTTCCAGCGCATCTTCCAGGAGAACATGGTCTACGGCGGCATGCCGTTCACGACGGACTTCGGCGTCGTGGATCGCCTCGAGGCGGGAGAGGATGTCGACATCGCGGAGTTCTACGACGCCCTGCCGGCCTTCTTCCGTCAGGTGGCGCACCGCGGAGGGCTCCTGGAATACGGCAAGGCGTGGCTCGCCGGCGCCCTCACTCCCTGGTACGACACGGACGGCGAGGCCCGTCCCATGAACGTCGTCGAGAAGATCGTCGCAGCCCGGGCGTGGTCGGGCGGGTCTCCGGCAGATGACGACGGCCCCGCGTTCGGATTGGCCCGGGTGGCGCCCGGCGACCAGGTGCTGTGCCGGGCCGCCTTCCGGGGCATGCACGAGTACACCGCGGGCATGTGCATGGCGCTCTATGAGCAGGCGTTCGGGAACGCTTCCGTACATGACCCGGACCAGGTGGCGTGCTTCGAGGACCACTTCGTGCTGATCGACCAGCCGACGGTGCCGGACGCGGTCAAGGGTGCGCGGCTCGGTCCTGCCCGACGGCTTGCCGCAGAGATGGTGCAGGCCGCTACCCAGCACGGATTGCGTCTGCATGGACCCGGCCGGGCGCTGCAGGCGGGGGTCTGCCACCGCATCGTTGTCGAGGACTATGTCCGACCCGGGGACATCGTGGTCCTCACCGACTCCCACACCCCCACCGCGGGCGTCATGAACGCCTTCGCCTTCGGGGTGGGGAGCACGGCGATGACCTTCGCCCTCCGGACAGGCTTGATCCCGGTGACCGTCCCCAAGGTCGTGCGGATCGTCGTATCGGGAGACCCCAAGGGGGTCCTCAGCCCCAAAGACCTCGTGCTTCATCTCATTGGTGACCCGTACTTCCGTGAGGAGCACTGGCGCACCAGTCCCACCGACACCTGCGTCATCCAGCTGGGCGGGCCGGCACTCGATCACTGGAATGTCGACGAGCTGAGCGTCATCACGAACATGACCGTGGAGGGCGGCCTCATGACCGGCGTGGTCGAGCCCTGCAGGCCAATCGTGGAGTTCCTCCGCGAGAAACGCGGACGAGGCTATGAAGATGCGCTGGTCCATCCCGATGAGGGCGCACACTACGAGCGCGTGATCGAGATCGACCTGGACGAGGTCCCTCTGACTGTCGCCACCCCGGGCGATTCGCGGAATCGCAGGGCGCTGGCAGAATCGCGGGATGTGGTCATCGACAACGTGGTCCTGGCGTCCTGCACGGGCGGCTCCCTGTCGGACCTCCGTGCGGCCGCCGAGGTCCTGCGGGGCCGGACCATCAAGGAGGGGGTCCGTGTCACCGTGACACCGTCGAGCACCGTCGTCGCGGAGGCTGCAGAAAGGGAAGGCATCCTGCCCATGCTTCGCCAGATGGGGGCCGTCGTAAGCCCGCCGGGATGCGGTTCCTGCATCGGGAACGGACCGGGTGTTCCGCTCCCGGGAGAGACGACGGCGAGCACCACGAATCGGAACTTCGACCGCCGCATGGGCGCACCGGGGCCCGTCTACCTGGTGAGCCCGGCGGTGGCTGCAGCCAGCGCGGTCACCGGCAGGCTGACCGACCCCCGAAACCTGTGAGCGCCTCGGACCCGGCCTCCTTCGGCGCGCGCATCGCCGCCGCCTCCCGTGCCCTCCTTCGACGCGGGAAGGCACCAGGACAGCCGCTCTCTGCCCGACTGCGGGCCGTTGCGGACCGGGTGCCGGTTGGCGCGCGGGTGCTGGATGTGGGGACCGACCACGCATGGCTGGTCGTGCATCTCCTCCATGAGCGGCGCACGCCCTTCGCCATCGCAGCGGACAGCAAGCAGGCGCCGTTGGCGGGGGCCGCCGACCGTCTCCACGCACATCGCCTGCAGGGCGTGAGCGAGACGAGACTCGGAAACGGACTCTCGGTGGTCCAGCCTGGAGAGGTCGCCGCGGTCACGATCTGCGGCATGGGCGGGCGCCGCATCGCCGACATCTGTGCGGCCCGGCCGGCGGTGGTGGCCGCGCTCGATGCGCTCATCGTGCAGCCCAACACGGAGCCCGGGAAGGTGCGTGCCGGCTTGCGGGACATGGGACTCCGACTGGCAGACGAGCTCCTCGTCCAGGAAGAGGGCCGGTGGTACCCGGTGATGGTCTGGGTACCGGGCACCCCGGAACGGGACTGGGACGCCCTGGATATCGCCCATGGACCGTTGCTCCGGGATCGCGCCGACCCCGCGTTGCGCCGGTTCCTGGGGGAAGAACTCGGGCGTGTCGCGCAGGCGCTGGCCAGCGCGATCCAGGGCGGCGCGCCTCCGCAGGCGTTGCGAAGCCTGCAAGAGGACCTGGATTCGATCGAGCGCGAACTGGCGAGGCTCGCCATCGCGGCTGGCACCATCTCGAAGCGCGCAAACAAGGAGTAGCCGACACCGGACTGACGCCGGGTCGACCCTGGGTGCTTCCGACTTGCGGGTGGCGGGTTCCTGTCCCATCCTCTGGGCACTGGAGGTCCCGATGTCCCTGCCCCTTTGGCTCGCCTTGACTGCATCCCCGGCCCATGGATTCTGCGGAACCTACATGGGTGGTGCTGGCGCCGAGCTCTACAACGAGGTCTCCCAGGTC
>JAYYRS010000576.1:0-3126 GCA_036126975.1 Myxococcota bacterium | reverse complement strand
GCCCGGGAGCCTGCCGGTCTCGGGGGCTCCCTGGCCCAGATTCGCCCAGTCGGGATGGTCGGGTCGCCAGCCCGCGCGCGCGGCCTCGGTCATGACGTAGATGACCCCCGTGCGGGGACCGGACTTGAATCCAGAGAGTGGAGCGGTTTGCATGGCGGGGGTGTAGCCTGACGGGCACGGTGTGGAAGGGAGCAGCACCCACCCTCGACGCACCCGGCTCGGTGCATGTGGATGCGCCGACCGATGGCGGTGCACCGAAATGGGCTCCAGCCGTGTGCCGGCCGACAAGCCATCGGGATCCCACAAGCCGCGATACTGCAGGGGCATGCTGCTGCTCGTCCTTCTGCCGCTCGTTCATGCTGGCGATTGTGTCGTCGACCGTTTGGCGTCGACGGTCATCGTGGAACGCGGCGAGATGACCCGACGGGACCGATGGACGCTCGGTGCGGAGCCGGGGGCCACCGGGTGTCGGTTGCTGGATGTCCCCCCCGGGGCCGGGCTCGACCTCGTCGCCGTCTCGGGTCTTGTGATGCGGCCGGACCGACAGCGTGTCCGGTTCGCCGAAGACCGTCTGCAGATGGCCACCGGACCGGCCTGGTCGGAGCCAGCGGCCCGGATCCACATCCCGGATGCCGATATCGGCAGCACGGTCGAGCTCGAGCTGCAGTGGCGCGGGTTGGCGGGTTCCATCACCTGGTCGCCAGCGGCGCTCGGTCCCGTGGGGGTCGCAGTGCTGGATGTGCAAGGCGCGACGGTTCACGCGGAGGATGGACCGCTCGACAGCCTTGGGCCCTGGCAGTGGGCTGATGTGCCAGCCTCGCAGCCCGCACTCCGGGTGGTTTCCGCGGGACGCAGGGTGCCCACTGGGGAGACGCCACAGCCGATGACGTGGCGGATCGGCGGCACACACGCCGATGTCGCGATCGCCGCTCCTGCGGAGGGGCGGCCGCTCCGGTTTGCAGCCCCCGGGGGGTGGATCACGGCGGCTCGTCTGCGGGCCGCGGGCGTGCAACGGTTCGTGATGGCCATCCCGTCCGCCCCAGCGGACGCCGTGCGGGAAGCGGGAGGGATGCCGGTGGCATCATCACGAGCCGCCAGGGACCTGGCCAGTCTCGCCACACCATCGCGGGATCCGGAGCCCCCAGGACCCGGGTGCGTGATGGACCGGCTCCAATGGGCGTGTGTCGTGTCGAGTACGGATGCAGCGTGGCGAGTTCCTGTCGGGGAACCGGCCCCCGGCTCCATCCCTGTTTCGCGCGTCGACGTCGCACTGACGCTGGCACCCGACGACTCGCAGACCGGGGGCGCGGACGAGCCGCCGACGGGCCGCGCCTCCTGGTCCGGGGCCTGGCGCGGGCAAGGAGGCGACCCGCCGATCCTGGTGGTCGCGCCTCCGGATGCAGAGGCCGTGTCGTGTGCAACCGGGATGGCGCGGGGTCGGGCAAACGGACGGGTGTGCCGTTTTCCGCCGGGAGCGGGGCCTCGCTCCTGGTCGTGGACATCGTCTGATTTGCCCGTGGTGGGGACGCAGATCCTCGCTCCGCCAGGTGCGAGCGTCGGTCGCCTCGTCGCCAGTGCTCCGGGAGCGCAGGTCGAGTGGCGGGTGGATGGAGCAGTGGTGGCGCTCGAGGCGGAACGACCGCCCGCGGTCCCGGACGGCCCCGGAGTGCATCCGGTCGTCGCAGGCACAGCGTCCTGGCGAATCGCCAGGGTCGGGCCGGTCCCGGTACTGCCGGATCGACACACGACCATCCAGCGGGTTGCGCTGCTGGGCATCCGGGCCTCGATGCCGGAGCCGGGCCTGCCGCTCCGATTCAAGAACCGAAGGGACCCTGCAGGCATGCTCGAGGAGGTGCTTTCCCTGGTCCGAGCCCGCGTCCGGGTGGCGCCGGCGGTGGGTCGGGGGCCCCTGTCGCCACGAACGCTGGTTTCCGTGCTCAGAGCAGGGTGGGGCACGGCGTGGGAACAGGCCCTCCTGCTCACGCGCTATCTCCGACAGCTCGGGCTCGACGCCGTACCGGTCCCGGTCCGGCCCCGTCAGGCGGGGGCCGGAGACCCGGAGAGTCCGGTCGGATACACGGCGGCGGCCGTGCGCGTGGGCGAGGGCGACCCAGCCCGGTGGGTCGTTCCGGCGTGTGTGCTCTGCGCGGTCGGCGAAGTGCCTGCGGAGCTCCATGAAGCCGCTGCCCTTGGCGATGCGATCACACGGATGCCGGCTGCCTCACGGGGGAGGGTCGACGTTCGGCAGGGCAATGACGGTACAGCGACGGTTGTTCTCGAGGGGGCTGCGGCCCGGTGGCTCCGCGGTGTCTTGCTCACCAAGCCGCCTGCACAGCGTCTGGCGTCGCTCCCGGCCGCAGTCGGAGCCGAGGGGTCCACGTTGCTGTCCCACGATGGGCTCGCCGTTCCCGGTGAGACGGTGACCCTGGTGTTTGCGGGCAGCGTGGCTGGCCCACCGCTTCCGCGCGTAGCGCTTGAGGGGTCCCGGGATGTCGTGCTGCCATGGGCGGGGACCTGGACTTGGACTCCCGTTCCGGCGGATGCGGACACCACCCCGTTCGACAACGGGCTCGTGGCGTGGTCGGTCGCCCACGGCTCAGCGACGGCGCGGCTGGCGTCGCCGGTGGCGCCTCGGCGCGAGGCGGCGCTCGGGCTGGCCATGCTCGACCGGCGTCTCGGCCGCTGACGGCTATCCGAGGCGCCAGACCGGCTCTGCGCGTCCGCTCTTGAGCGCGTAGAGCACGACCCCCCCGTCCATCAAGGTGACCGCGGCGAGCGCGCCTGCCGGATCGGCCACCATGCGGACTTCCGTGACGTCGTCCTCGGGGTCGTCGACAACGGGGAACGGGACGCCATCCGGCAGCTTCATGGCCCAGGCACTCGCGGCGCCGCCGGGCTCGGTCGGCTCCTTGGTGAAGACGGCCCAGGCGCCCTTGTCATCGCCGGCGGCATCCAGGCTTCCGATCGGTGTATTCTTCAGCAGGAGGTCCTCCTCGGTGGCTACACCGGACTCCACTGCGGCGACACCGAGGCCGAGCTGCTGGGACGAGAGCCAGGCGAGGCCGAGTCCGCTGCCGTTGGGGGCCGCGGCACAGCGGCGTCCCGGGTAGGCGCCGGGTGCGGTCA
>JAYYRS010000575.1:0-4921 GCA_036126975.1 Myxococcota bacterium | reverse complement strand
AGGCTGCGGGTCCGCCGGGCGTATCCACGTCCGACAATTCCGGGGCTGCCGGCGGTGCAGCCTCCGTCGGTCGGTCGGCGACCGGCGCCGGCTCGCCCACCGGAGGGGGCGGCTGCGTCCCTGTGGCAAGCGGAGCCTGTGCCGACCGCTCACCGGGCTTCTCGAACAGTTCCGCCTGACCGACCCGCCGCGCCACGCGCACCGCGACCCGGTATCCGAGGGCTCGAATGCGACCCATGCAGTCCTCCTGTGGTCGTTGGTGGGCGGCGCCCGGCTGGGCGTCCAGGTAGCGCCCCCGCGCGGGAGGTCAAGGTGGGGGAGGCTCCGCGGGACGAGCAGCGGCCCACTCGACCAGGCTTTCTCCGTCCCAGCGGTAGACGCGGGGGCTCACGGGCCGATCCGCCGCCTCCCAGGCGCGACGAACCGCAACGGCAAGCATCTTGTCGAGGTCCGGGTCCCCCCGATTCCAGACGAGCGTCGTCGTCACATCCGGAAAGGCCATCACGGTGGAGGCCCCGAACCGCGCGTGGACTGCGTCCGGCGCGGCGACCAACGCGCTGTCGAGGCCGTCTCCCACGCTGCGGACATGGATGGTCCTCCCTGGCATTTCCGGCACCGACATCTCTGACAATCCGGCCAGGGCCGCACGACCAATGGATGCGGCCTTCCGGGAAGCCGCGACCTGCCCGCCGTGGGCATCGAGGTCTGCAGCCGTCGCCAGCCGCCTCCGCCCGTCCTCCTGCAGCATCAGGCATTGCTGGAGACCGGGCGCCGCCTGTTCGCAGGCCGGTTCGAGTGCGCGGCCGGTCTGCCCCAGCCGCTTCGCGTGCGCTGGCCACTCGGTCAGCACCGCGTCCGGCCAGGCGGCAACCTGCAGAAGCGTGTCTGCGGCCGTCGGAGCGCCCCCCGCAGGCACTGCAAATGCGAGGACGAGCCATCCCGCAATCGCGCCCATCCGCGATTACTCGGAGACGCTGTAGGTGACGAGAAGATCACCGAGGCTTGCCTTGAGCGCGTCCTTCGGCTCCGCGGGCTGTTGCTCGATGACGTCGGACAGCTGCTGTGTGATGGCCCGCTGTCGCTGGCACAGCACACCCGCCATCGCGTACACGAGCTTGTAGGCTGCGAGGGACCCGCCCTCGACCAGCTCCTGGAAGTCGACCCGAGGGAACTTGAAGAGGGTCGTGTTGCCGCGGGCCGTCACCGCCGCCGACCGGGCGCTGCCATCCAGGACCGCCATCTCACCGAAGATTCCCCGTCGCTGCAGCAGCGCGATGGTGCGCCCGGGTCCGAACGCCGTGCTCTTGCTGACGGACGCCTCCCCATCGAAGATGACGTACCACGCATCGCCCTCGTCTCCCTCGCCAAAGATCCGCTGGCCGTCGCGCAGACGCTGGACCTGCATGATTCCCACGACCTCTGCGAGCTCGGCAGGCTCGAGTGCCTCGAAGAGAGGCGTCTCGAGAAGGAATCGGATCACGTGCTCAAGCGTGACGGGGGTGTCCATGGATGCTCCTGCGGCGGCGCCACGGCGGGCGCTGGACGCCGGTGATACCACACGCCGCTTGCCGCCCGCGCGGCCTCCGTGACGTTTGCGTTACCCTGGATCGGCGCGCCCTCCGGGCGCGGGAGGCACCATGGGTCTGCGCGACCAGCTCAAACGCCGAGTGAAGTCCGTCGTCAACAAGCTCTCGGGCGAGCACTCGGCCGCGGCACCCGACGAACTCGAAGGCTATTCCCGGCCCGGAACTCGCAACGATGACGTGGAGGTCGTGATGGCCCGTCTCCGACGGCCGGGCGCCGCCGCTGAACAAGGCACGACCGATGGGAGCTGATTAGCCGCTCCAGACCGGGTGGCCTGGCACGCGGCCTACCCCTCTGGCTCCCCAAGTTCGCGAAGCGTCTGGGTCACCTTCTCGATGGCATCCTCGACGCCGTCCCGCGCCGGTGCCTCCAGCGACACCGCGCGCACCGCGACCGATGAGAGCGGAACCGGAATCTCGAAGCGGTCCCACGAGCGAAGGCGCCAGGCGCGGTCTGGGATGGCGCGGACGCAGATGATCGGCGCCCGCCCCAGGGCGGCGAGCGCAGCTACCCCCGGTGCGACACCATGGCGAGGCCCACGAGGGCCATCCACGAGCACGGCGATCCGCCCCCCCGAACGCAGATGGCGAATGCCCGCACGCAGGGCAGCAGCGCCGCCGCTGGAACTCGATCCCCGGACCGTCTCCAGCCCCAGCCTCCGAAGCGCAGCCGCAGCAAGGTCCCCGTCCCCACTCCGGCTGACGATCACGCGCATCCCGCTGTGCCGGAATGCCCACAGGAGCGCCAGCTGCTCCCCATGCCATCCGGCGAGGACCGCCGGACCCGGGAGGGGCAGCCCGCCGCCGACCGGCCGGGTGATCCGGACGCTCGCCTCCAGCATCCGGACTCCGGCCGCCACGGCAGGCGCGAGCAACGGGCGGACGAATGGGACGGGGACCATCCCGGGCCCGTATCCCAGGGGCTCGGACCCCGCGTTGTGGATAGACGTTCCGCAGGAGGTGAACGTGGCGCTTCGTCCCGGCGAGACGCTCTTCGAGCGATTCGAGGTCCACACCGTCGCCCCCGCTCACCACGGCCTCATCCAAGCGCGCGCCCGCGACCGCACGTCCGGCCGCTGGCTGCAGCTCGTGGCGCCCGATCGGACGGCGAGGCTGCGGCCTGCTGCCCGGCAACGCTTCGCTGCGGCGACCGCCGCGCCCACCGCGCCTGCCATCCTGCCCCGTACCGATGTGGGCGACCTCGATGGCGTCCCGCTTGCCATGCGAGAGGATGGCGTCCGACCGTTCCCATCGGGTGCGCGCATGTCCGCCCGCGATGCGTGGCATGCACTGCGATGGCTCGCGCCCGCCGTCCAGGTCGCCGCGGGCGCCCTCGGCGGCGAACTGGACACCCGGGACCTGGCGCTCGATTCCCAGGGCCGTCTCCTTCTCGCCCCCTCCGGGATCGTCCGCGCGGAGTCGCTCAGCACCCTTCCGCACCACCGGCCTCCCGAGGCATGGGAGGGGCCGAGCCCCACCGCAGCGGCCGCCCTGTACGGGCTCGGAGTCTGGCTGTTCCAGGTGGTGGCGGGCGAGACGCCAGTGGCGGCGAGCGGCCGCGGGGAGCTGCAAGACGGCCAGGCACGGCCGCGGGGACTCCGGACCCTCGTGCCCGAGATTCCTGAGGAGCTCGCGGACGCCATCGATGCACTCGTCTCGCCGATACCGAGCCGCCGCCTCGCCGCCCTCGCGGACCTGCCCGCCGCAGACCCGGCGCGTCCATCCCTGTCGATGCCCGCAGTCGCAGACCTCTCCCGACCCGCGCACGCGGCGCCCGCGGCGCCTCACCCCTCCGAGGCGGCCGACCGGGCGCTCCTCGGATGGCTCGTCGTGGCTGACACATCGACCACGACACAGGCGGCTCGGCGCCGTCTTGCCGCCCTCGCAGGGATGGACCCCCGGGTGCTCGAAGACGCCCACGCGCAAGGCGAACCCGTCCCCTTGCTCGAAGGCCTGCGGAACGAGGCCAGCGCGCGGGCAGCGCTCGCGCCGCTGGAAGCTGCGGGCGTGCCGCTTCGGCCGCAGCTGGCGCCTGACTCCCCCACAGGCCGCCGGGTCGCGGCTGCCGGGCTCGGCGGCGCGGGTCTGCTCGGCCTGCTCCTGGGCCTGGCGCTGCTTCCCCTGGGACTGCCCTACGCGCTGATGGCGATCCTGCCCGCGACGGCGCTCGTCGTCGGGGCCCTGTTCCTGGCAGTCAGCGCCCAGCGAGATGTCGCCCTGCTGTCTCGGCTCAGCAGCGCCGCGCGCCGCCGGGATGCCGCGAACGGGCTCGGCCCTGCCCAGGCGCGTCTGGCCGCTGCGCGCAGGGCCGTGCTGGCCCCGCATGTCCCTGACGCGGTGAGGGTGGACCTCGACGAGGCGCTCGACCAGCTCCAGGACGCGCTGGAGAACAGCCCGGAGAGCGCCGGCGCCGAGGTCGAGGCCGCCGCGCTGCGGGTCGAACAGGCGGTCGTGTCCGGGGCGGACAGCACGGACCTGCGGGCACGCCTTGATGATGCCGAACGCCGGGCGTGTGCTGCGGCCGCGGCGCTGCGCGGCGGGAGCTGACGCCCACCCGACGGTTCCGGCACCGACGACGCCCACGCCCCGTCGCCCCGGACCACGCGCCTCGGGCGTGGGTGCCTCGAGGGGGGTAGGATGCCTCCGGACCCGCGTGGATGGGTCCGCGCCGGAGCGGCGAGACGATGCACATCCTGGGACTGTCCTGCTTCTACCACGACTCCGCCGCGTGTCTTCTCGCGGACGGCGTGCCGGTCGGCGCCGCGAGCGAGCAGGCCTTCACGCGGAAGAAGCACGACCCCGACTTCCCCATCCACGCCATCCGCTGGTTGCTCGAAGAGGCAGGCATCTCGGCGGACGACCTCGATGCCGTGGCCTTCTACGACAAACCGCTGTGGAAGTTCGAGCGCATGCTCCTCTCCCATCTCAGCACCTTCCCGCGGAGCTTCCCCCAGTTCGTGCGGGGCATGCCCAGCTGGTTCGCCACGAAGCTGAGACTCGACAAGCTGCTGAAGGAGGAGCTTGGCTACACCGGGCCGATCCTGTACGGCCAGCACCATCTCTCCCACGCCGCGAGCTCGTTCTACGCATCGGGCTTCGATGAGGCCGCCGTCCTGACGGTCGACGGTGTCGGAGAGTGGGCGACGGCAAGCTGGGGCATCGGTCGGGACCGCCGGATCGAGATGAAGGGAGAGATCCGGTTCCCGCACTCCCTGGGATTGCTGTACTCGGCATTCACCTACTACCTGGGATTCAAGGTCAACAGCGCCGAGTACAAGGTCATGGGACTTGCCCCGTACGGCGAGCCCACGGTCGTCGACCGCATCAAGCAGCTCATT
>JAYYRS010000574.1:0-2913 GCA_036126975.1 Myxococcota bacterium | reverse complement strand
TATGCAATGCCGGCTCTCCCGAGCCTGTCCTCCTCCAGTTCGCGCTCCTCGGCATGACGCTGGAATGGCTGACCAGTGTTGCCCTGGCGCACGGCCAGGCGGTCGTACCCCGGGACATCGAGCAGGAGGCTGCCGGGCTGGCGCTGCAAGCCCTGCAGACCGCCCATGGCTGACCACCCACCCACCGCCGACGCGTTGGCTCTTCAGCTGTACCAGGCGCTGCAGCAGCGAAACCCCACGGCGGCCGTCCAGCTCGGCCGGCCCGCACTGGCCGCTGCGGAGGGACGAGTGCGGCTGCAGGGGCGGCTTCACGCGTGGCTCGCCCAGGCCCATGACCAGCTCGGTGCTGGGAAGCCTGCCCGCGCCCATCTCCGGGCCGCGCTCAAGCTCGCCCGGACCCTCGACGACCCCGAGGAGCTCGCGGCCCTGCGCCCCCTGCAGGAACAGATCGTCAGCAAGGTGGTCACCGCGAACGCCCCCGCGGCTCCGCCGCCGTCCACCCCCGCCGCGCGGGCGAGCGCCGCATTCGACGCGGGCGAGCTCTCGCTCGGAGAACAGCTTGCTCGCGCAGCACTCGCTGCAGCGCAGCGGGAAGGAGACGCACGGGAGACGGTCCTTTCGTGGCTGGCGCTTGCGCGCCACCCGGACCATCGAGAGGAGGCGATCCGGGAGGCGGCCGCGTTCGCCGACGCATCCAACGACCGCAATCTGGTCACGGCGGTGGCGCACGCCGCCCGCTCGGCCGGCGTGCACCTCGCGCCCAAGGTGTTCTGAGGTCGGCCATCCATCGACCGGCCGGCTGGCTCCCGCAGTCGCTCCTCCGTAGGGCGCGGGATACGTCGACCCCGCCGCCGAGCACCGAGGTACGCATGGCCGTCAATCGGGCAGAGATCGTTGACAAGCTCTTCCTCGAGGGTGTCCGGTCGCTTCGGGCCCACCCCGCGGCGGACCTCGACGCACCGGTGCAACCCGGGGCCCATCTCACGGGCAGAGCGGCACTTGGAATCTTCGAGGCGATGTGCGCCAGTCGCCAGGTCGACCTCCAGGCGCGTGTGCTCAAGGCCCGCGGAGAGGGCTTCTACACGATTGGCAGCGCCGGACATGAAGGCAACGCCTGCGTCGCCGCGGCGATGCGCCCGACCGACCCGGCGTTCCTGCACTATCGTTCTGGCGCCTTCTTCATGACAAGGGCCCGGCAGGTTCCGGGCACCACCCCGCTGCTCGATACGCTCCTCGGCATGGTTGCGTCGTCGGATGAGCCCATCGCGGGAGGCCGGCACAAGGTCTGGGGATCTGTTCCGCTCCACATCCCTCCGCAGACCTCCACCATTGCATCCCACCTGCCGAAGGCGGTCGGTGCGGCCTTTGCTCTCGCACGGATGCGGCGGCTCGGGATCAGCCCCCGGATTCCGCTCGACAGCATCTTCGTCTGCACATTCGGGGATGCGAGTTCCAACCACGCCACTGCGTGCAGCGCGTTCAACGCGGCGGCCCTCGCGCACCACCAGAACCTCCCCTGCCCGCTCCTCTTCGTGTGTGAGGACAACGGGATCGGCATCTCCACCCGAACCCCTGCGGGATGGGTCGCAAGGCGCTTCCAGGCAGACGCAGGAATCAAGTACTTTGGCGCAGACGGACTCCACATCACCGACGCATACGACACCGCCGTCGATGCGGTCCGGTTCGTTCGAGAGACCCGCCGGCCTGCGATCCTCCATCTGCGGGTCGTACGCTTGCTCGGCCATGCCGGCTCGGACGTCGAGCAGCTCTATCGTACGGCAGCAGAGATCGCGTCGACGGAGGCGCGGGACCCCCTCCTGGCGACTGCACGGTTCGTCGTGGAGCGCGGCCTCATGACTCCCGATGCGGTGCTCCGCCAGTACGAAGAGCTCCGTGCACGCTGCGACATGCTCGGCCGCGAAGCTTCCGCCCGGAAGAAGATCACGACCGCCGCGGAGGTCATGGAACCCCTCGCGCCGGCCCGTTCTGCGCCCACCCGCGAGGTTGCCGAGGCGCCGCTCGACCCGGCTGCGCGCGCCGCGTTCTTCGGACCGCGCCTGCCCGAAGACGACCGGCCCCGACATCTCGCGATGCAGCTCAATCGCGCACTGGGCGACCTCCTCATCCAACACCCAGAGGCGCTCATCTTCGGCGAGGACGTGGCCCGGAAGGGTGGCGTCTACCACGTGACGGCCGACCTCCAGAAGAAGATTGGCGTCGGACGTGTGTTCAATACCCCCCTCGACGAGACGACCATCCTCGGACTGGCCATCGGGGCTGCGCAACTGGGCATGCTGCCGATTCCCGAGATCCAGTACCTCGCGTACCTCCACAACGCGATTGACCAGATTCGAGGCGAGGCCGCGTCGCTCTCGTACTTCAGCCAGGGCCAGTACACGAATCCCATGGTCGTCCGCATCGCATCGCTTGCGTACCAGAAGGGGTTCGGCGGGCACTTCCACAACGACAACTCCATCGCGGCGCTCCGGGACATCCCTGGCCTGCTGATGGCCTGCCCGAGCAACGGTGAGGACGCTGTCGGCATGCTCCGGACCTGCGTTGCGGCTGCGAAGGTAGACGGCCGGGTCAGCACCTTCCTCGAGCCCATCGCCCTCTACATGACGAAGGACCTCCACTCTCCGAAGGACGGGCTCTGGTCATTTCCCTACAGACCGCCAGGCTTCAGCGTGCCCATCGGCCGTGCGCGGACGTGGACGGAGGGCGAGGACCTCACCATCCTCTCCTATGCGAACGGGCTCTGGATGAGCCTCCGTGTCGCGAAGCGCCTCGAAGAGCGGCACGGCATCCGCTGTCGCGTCGTCGACCTCCGGTGGCTCAACCCACTGCCGATCGAGGACATGGTCACCGCGGCCGAGGCCTCGGGCGTTGTGCTTGTCGTCGACGAGGGGCGGC
>JAYYRS010000573.1:0-4841 GCA_036126975.1 Myxococcota bacterium | reverse complement strand
CTCGCAGGTGGGACAGGTCCAGATCGCCTCCAACGACCAGTCGAATCCGACGGCCACGGTGGATCTGGTCGGCACGGGCGCGGTCCCGGAGCTCCAGATCAGCCCCGACCCGCTGGACTTCGGTGACTCGTACGTCGGCTGCTACAAGGAAAACGAGGTGACGCTGGCCAATGTCGGACCCGAGGGCTCCGAACTGGTCATCGACTCCATGAGCTGGGAGGGCGACGCAGAGATGGCCTGGATCTCCACCGGGTTCACCTTTCCGTTCACGCTCGGAGGGGGCGAGGAGGTCACGACCACCTTCTCCTTCAATCCGGTCTACGACATCGACTACACCGGTTCGCTCGTCGTGACCTCCAACGAGCCCCTCGGTACGCGGGAGCATGCCCAGATCGGCACTGGCAAGTACGCCGGAGACTTCACCGACTACTGGGAGATCCCCTCGGACCCACCGTCGGACATCTTGTTCGCGGTCGACCAGTCCTGCTCGATGGATGACGACATCTCGACGCTCTCGAGCAACTTCTCCAGCTTCATCGGCCAGCTGTCCGGCTACTCCAACGACTGGCAGATCATCGTGGCAAACGGCGACGATGGCTGCACGGATTCGGGAGTCCTGACGCCGACGACCTCGGGCTACACCTCGGCCTTCCAGAGCGCGGTCTTCGCCAACGGGGGCAGCTTCACGGAGTCGCTGCTCAGCGTGGCGGCCAACGCCGCCGAGCAGGCCAACGGCGGCTGCAACAACGGCTTCATGCGCGCGGGAGCCATGCTGCACATGGTTCTGGTGTCGGACGAGCCGGAGCAGAGCAACTACACCAACGGGCAGAACTGGAGCAGCCTCGTGAGCCGCATCCAGGCGGCCAAGGGGTCTGCCGGCAGCGTGCGCGTCTCTGCCATCGCGGGTCCCGTGCCGAGCGGCTGCGGCAGCGCGGATGCGGGGACCGGGTACGCCGAGGCGGTCAGCGCCACCGGCGGGGTGTTCCTCAGCATCTGCTCGAACTGGGCGAGTCCCTCCAACCTCGCGATGCTCGCCTCGGCGTCCATCAGCCAGGCCAACTACGAGCTGACCCGGGAAGCGGTTGGCAACACCATCGAGGTCTACGTCAACGGCCAGCTGCGCAATCCGAGCACCTGGACCTACGACGCCAGCTCGAACAGCGTCATCCTCGACGAGCCGATTCCGGAGGAGGGAGACGAGGTGCAGATCGACTACGCGGGAGCGGCGTCCTGCGACTGAGCAGCACGCCGCACAGCGGGCTTCGGGGTCTCCGAGAGGTCCGAGGGAGAGCATGGCAGGCAGTCTGACCATCGTTGGCCTCGGCCCGGCCCGGCCGGAGCATGTGACCCGCGAAGCCTGCGATGTTCTCCTCCGGGCTCGGGACAAGGGGCATCGCGTCTACGGTCTGGCCCACGTCAGGGAGCTCCTCGAGGACGTGGCGGCTGGGCTGCCCGTCCGCTCTCTCGATTATCTGTACGAGCTTCCCGGCGTCGATCGCCCGACGGCCTACGGGGACCTGGCCCGGATGTTGGTCCGGCGGGCCTTCACCGACGGGATCGAGGTCGTCTACGCGGTGGCGGGAAGCCCGCTGTACATCAATGACGCCGTGCTGCTGATCCGGCGGGCCTGTGCCGCGGCCGGCCATCCGATCCGGCTGGTCCACGGGGTCAGCTTCGTCGACCTCGTGCTCGACCGTGTGTACTGGACCGGCAAGTCCGGCCTGCAGCTGTACTCCGCATGGAACGTGGCCCGGGACGGAGTCGCGCTCGCCACGGATGCCCCCGCGCTGCTCTGCCAGCTCGGTGAGTTCACGAAGGGTGGGGACGCCCTTGACGTGGATGGGAGCACGGCCATGCTGGAGGAGTTGCGGGACCGGCTGCTCCGCACGCATCCGGAGCGCCATCCGGTCGTGATCCTGTATTCCTCCGGGCGCCCGGACTACCGATCGCTCGCCCGGCAGGTGCCCCTCGCGGACCTCGCTGCGGAGCCGGTCCCTGTGTACGCGAACCTCTGGGTCCCCTCCCTCGCGGCCGCCTCGCTGGAAGATCAGGTCGCGCCCCCATCAGACGGTCGTGGCCCCGACCCGGGGGCGGCATGATCGTCCTTCCCCCTGCGCCATTCCCGCCGCTCGGAACCGAAGCCGCGGGCACCCTGGATCTGGGCGTCCGGCTCCGCGACCAGCTGTTCGTCTCTGCTGCGGTGGGAGGTCCCCTTCGGCAGGCGCTGGCCGGCCGGCTCGGCACGGCAGTCGAGACAGAGCAGTGGCATGCGGCCGCGCGCCTGCTCGAGGCCTTCCTGGACAGCTTTCCGGTGGCGTCCCTGGTGGACGCGGCCCGCATGCGCTGGACGGAGGGACCCGACCCGCAGGCGCTCGCCGTGCTGGCCCGCGCGGGGGAGCTGGTCTGCCTGGCGATGGACTGGAAGGCGGGCCCTGACGGCTGCTGGCCCTGGCCGTCCGATGCATGGATGGAAGGCACCGTCGGAACCGTGGGAGTGAGCGCGGTCGAGCAGCGAGACGCGCAGGATGGGGCGGAGCTCCTGGCAGTCCTGCTTGGTGAGGTTCCCGTTCAAGAAGGAATTCTTGCAGAGGTACTCCCGCCCCATGCGACCGTGTCGGGGGAGCGGCTGGCCGAGCGGCGCGAAGAGCTGTGTGGCTGGCTCGCCCGCGGAGAGCTGACCGCTGTGCGCGTGACGGGCGAGGTGCCTGCGGACCCGGCAACCCTGCTCGCGCTCGGAGAGATCCGACTGGAGGGTGCCCGACAGGCGGCGCTCGAGCGATTTGGGGTGTCGGGTCTGCGCGCAGGAAGCGTTGTCGATTGGAAGGAACAGCTCAGGCCCCAGGCCACCGCGCCGGTGCACGGTCCGCTGGTTCCGAGATGCGAGGCGACGGTGCTGCCCGGTACGCCGAGCCGCCTCGCGCGTGGGGATGCCCGTCCGGTCGGATGGCTGCTCTGGAATGCGCCCAGTGCGCCGGTCGCGGTGCAGCCCGCCGCGATCGCTGTGCTGCGCGAGCTGGATGGCGAGCGGGACCTGGCGGCGATTGCAGCCGCGCTGGAGGCGCCGCCGGAGGCGGTCGAGGCGGTCGCGGCGGAGCTGTGTCGGGTGGGCGCTGCAGGGCCGGTCTGAGGGCAGGGGCGGCTCAGGGTGCGAGCGCCTCGAACGCATCGAGCGTCTTCGCGATTCCGGAATCATCAACGTCGAGATGGGTCACGAGCCGGAGTTCGTCCGGGCCCACCGCCAGCGTGCGGATCCCACGTTCTGCGAGGCTGGACACCCAATGCCCGCCGTCGGGCACGGTGACATAGACCATGTTCGTGTCGGGCGTGGCAGCCGAGTAGCCGAAGGAGCGGAGGCCCTCGACCAGCTGGAGCGCGCGCGCATGGTCGTCTGCGAGGCGGTCGATGTGCTGCTCGATGGCGTGCACGCCCGCGGCCGCGAGGATCCCCGCCTGGCGCATCCCTCCGCCCAGCGCCTTGCGCATGCGCCTCGCGACATGGATGAGTGCCCGATCTCCGGCGAGGAGACTCCCGACCGGCGCGCCGAGCCCCTTGCTCAGGCAAACGGACACCGTGTCGTAGCCCTGGGCCCGTCGCGCCGCGGGGATGCCGGACGCGACAACGGCATTGAAGAATCGCGCGCCATCGAGATGGGTCGCGGCCCCCCCGGCCCGGGCTGCGGCGCTGACGGCGTCGAGTCGCTCCAGTGGCCACACCGTTCCGCCACCCCGATTCGCCGTGTCTTCGACGCACACCAGCTTCAGGGGGGCATAGTGGGGGTCGTCCGGGTGGAACGCGGTCGCGACGGCTTCCGGATCCAGCATGCCGCGCTCTCCCGCCTGCGTCCGGATCTGGACCCCGGAGATCATCGCCGCACCCGCCGCCTCGTAGTTGAAGGGATGGGCCCCGGCCTCGACGAGGATCTCATCGCCGGGGCGGGTGTGGCAGCGGATCGCGAGCTGGTTCGCCATCGTGCCGGACGGCGTGAACAGTGCGGCTTCCTTGCCCAGTCGCTCCGCGACCATGGCCTCGAGCCGCTGGACCGTCGGATCGTCGCCAAGGACGTCGTCACCAACAATGGCGTCTGCAATCGCCCGGCGCATCGCGGCGGTGGGGCGTGTCACGGTGTCGGATCGGAGGTCGACGAACGGAGTCATGCGCTGGTCTCCCGGAGAACGGCGAGGGAAGGCAGCCAGCCGGAAGGAACAGGCAGGCCGCAGAGCGCGAGCACGGTCCCGCCGATCCGGGCGAGTCCGCCGACCGCGTCGCCGGGGCCGTCGCCCTCGAGCGTCCAGCGGCGCAGCGGATCCGCGAGGACGACCGGTACGGGGTTCAGGGAGTGGCTGCTCGACGGAACCCGCGTACCATCCGGGTCCTGCGCATAGCGTCCCTTCTTCTTGTCCCAGCGGAACATCTCGTCTGCATTGCCGTGGTCTGCGGTCAGCAGGAGGATGATGCCCAGACGGTCGCATGCAGCAGCCAGCTCGCCCACGCATGCATCGACGATCTCGACCGCCTGCACCGTCGCGGCGAGGTCCCCCGTGTGTCCGACCATGTCGCCGTTGGCGAGGTTGAGCCTCGCGTGGCGGATGTCACCGGCCTCCAGACGCGCGATGAGCGCACGGGTGATCTCGGCGGCCTTCATGGCCGGCGCCTGGTCGAAGGGGACGTTGTCCGACGGGATCTCCTGCTGTTCCTCGCCTTCGGGAGCAGCGGAGCGATTCCCGTGGAAGAAGTAGGTCACGTGGCCGAACTTCTGGGTCTCGGACACGGCGTAGGCCCGCTGACCGGCAGCCGCGAGCCGGGCACCGACGGTGTCGTCGATGGCCGGCGGGGCGACCAGG
>JAYYRS010000572.1:0-3083 GCA_036126975.1 Myxococcota bacterium | reverse complement strand
CTGGTACGCACTGGCCCGCGGCTGGATGGACGCCGACGAGGCCACGCTCCTCCATGCAGACCTCCTTTCCCAGACTTCCTGGGAAACCCGCCCGGTCCGCGGGCCCGACGGGCAGGAGACCGTCCAGCCCAGGCTCGTCGGATGGGCAGGGTCCCTGCCCTACACCTACTCCGGGCAGACCCTCCCGCCGCGGCCCCCGACGCCGGCCCTGGCTGCGCTGTGGGCGCGCATCGAGTCCGCCTCGGGCCGCCGCTTCAACCACGCCGTGGTGAACCGGTATCGGAACGGGTTCGACCACATGGGGCTGCACACCGATCGAGAGCCGCAGCTCGGCGAAGAGCCTCTGATCGCCGCTCTCTCGCTCGGGGCAACACGCACCTTCCGCCTTGAGTGGAAGTACAAGCGCAGGCGCAAGCGCACGCTGGCGCTGCCCCATGGCAGCCTGCTGCTCATGGGCGGCAGCCTGCAGAAGCACTGGCGACACGCAGTTCCGCGTGCGCCGGCCGGGACCGGAGAGCGGCTGAACGTGACCTTCCGGTGGCTGTACGGCCCACCGGCACCCGAGCCGCGGTAGACCCACGCATGCCCGAGACCCCGACCGACCTCCTCGCCCTCGACGAAACCGGCACCGCTTCCCTGGTACAGGGACTCGGTCCGCCTGCATTCCGTGGGCGCCAGGTCCGACGCTGGCTGTACGACAAAGGCGCCCAGACGATTGATGAAATGACCGACCTGCCGAAGGGGCTCCGCACGCAGCTCGCGGCAGGCTCCACCATCGGTACGCTCGCCCAGGTGGTCGAGCAGTCCTCGCAGGACGGCACCCAGAAACGCCTGTACCGCCTGCCAGATGGGCCCCTCATCGAGTCGGTGCTCATGCCCTACCGGGATGGACGGCGGACCGCATGCATCTCCTCCCAGGCCGGCTGCGCGATGGGGTGCGTGTTCTGCGCCACGGGCCAGATGGGTTTCAAGCGACACCTCTCGGAGGCGGAGATCTTCGAGCAGGCCTGGCGCTTCGCCGCGGAGCTGAAGCAGGTCGGAGAGCGGCTCAGCAACGTGGTGATGATGGGCATGGGGGAACCGTTCCACAACTACGACGCAGCCATTGGCGCGGTGCGGCGCATGATGTCCGACCTCGGGATCGGCGCGCGGCACATCACGATCTCGACGGTCGGCCTCGTCCCTGCCATCGACCGATTCGCCGAGGAGGGACTGCAGGTCGGTCTCGCCATCAGTCTCCACGCTGCGACGGACGCGCAGCGGTCTGCGCTGCTGCCCGTCGGCAAGCGGTGGGACGTCGCCGCCCTGGTCGACAGCTGCCGCCGCTATGTGGCCACGACGAAGCGCCGCGTGACCTTCGAGTGGGCGCTCATTGCGGGCGAGAACGACTCCGCTCCGGAAGCCCATCGGCTCGGCCGTCTGCTCAAGGGCCTTCTGTGCCACGTCAATCTCATCCCGCTCAACCCGACCGCTCGCTACGACGGCGCCCCCACCAAGGATGCAGACGCGGCGACATTCGTGGAGGTGCTCAGCCAGTACGGCATCCCCGCCACCGTCCGCGTGCGGCGCGGGATCGACATCGATGCCGGCTGTGGGCAGCTCCGGGAACGCGTCGCAGACGGGACCGCCTGACCTGCACGTCCGAGACAGCTCGCCCTCAGAGCGCGCCGCCACCCACGGTGGCGATGTCGATGCGATCGGCCCACGCGACGCTGCCATCCTCACCGGTCCCCTGCGCCAGAAGCGTGAGGGCGAGTGCGCCTTCCGAAGACACGGTGCCTGACAACGAGAGGCTGACGTCGTTATAGGCCGCGGTATCGACGTGGTCGGAGAGCGTGAAGCCGCTCCCGAGCTCGGATGCCTCCAGCTGCGCAGAGAACGACAGGGTGCCCTCCGCGACTGCATGGTCGTACAGCGAGAACGTGACGGGTACTGCGGCATCGAGCATGCCGTCTGCGGCCGATAGAGACAGGGTGCCTTCGACCGCGATGGCGTCGGGACAGTCCACGGCGATGCTGGGAACCCCGCCTTCGCAGGTGGGATACACCGCGTCGGCCTCCACCACCCGAAGCGTCTCAATGCCGACCGCAACGCCCCAGGAGAGGACCGACTGGGTACCGTCCACCCAGCGAATCTCGGCTTCCGCGCTCGCGGGCAGGGGCTCGATGGCCGCACCGCCCACAACACCCAGGGCCGTGTCATCCGTGGGTGCGATCCCCGTGTGGGTCTCCTCGCAGTACGGGAAGCAGTCGCTGTCGGCGCGACCCGAGCCGGTGTCCTCCATCGCATCGTCTTCTTCTCCACAGGCGATGGCGAGCACGGGCAGGGCGGCGAGGAAGGGAAGCAAGCGGCGGGTCATGGTCGTCTCCAGCGTGAAGCGGTTCAGCCACCAGCGAGTGGGGCACATTCCCGGGGAGCAAGAACCGTACCGCACGGTGCCAGCGGGATCTTCGCGCAGCGCACCGCGCCTCCGCGGCGGAACCGCGGCATGCATGTCGCGATGACCGCCGGCGCCACCATCCAGGGTCGCGCTCCCCCCCACCCCCGGGATAGGCGCGCCGCATGCGACACCTCATCACCGCCGGCCTCCCCTACATCAACGGTGTGAAGCACCTGGGCAACCTCGTGGGGTCGATGCTCCCCGCCGATGTCTACGCCCGTTTCCTGCGCCAGCGCGGGGAAGACGTGTTGTACATCTGCGGAACGGATGAGCACGGCGCGCCCGCAGAGATCGCGGCGGCAGAGCAGGGTCAGGACGTGCGTGCCTTCTGCGATGCGCAGTCCACGGTGCAGTCGGAGATCTACGCGCAGTTCGCCTTGAGCTTCGACCATTTCGGGCGCACCAGCCGGCGGCCCAACCACGAGCTGACGCGCGAGGTGTTCTCCGGCCTGCAGGCCAACGGATTCACCGAGACACGCAAGCTCAAGCAGGTCTACAGCATCGACGACGGACGGTTTCTCGCCGACCGCTACATCGTCGGCACCTGTCCCCACTGCGGGTACGAAGCCGCCCGCGGCGACCAGTGCGAGAACTGCACGAAGCTGCTCGACCCCACGGACCTGAAGGACCCTCGCAGCGCCCT
>JAYYRS010000571.1:0-3628 GCA_036126975.1 Myxococcota bacterium | reverse complement strand
CTGTGCGGCGTCGACCTCGAAGTCGCGCGGACCTGCCAGATCGTTCTTTGCGGTGCCGAAGGCGCCGTCGACCGCCATCTGATCGAGCTCCGCCGTGTATGCCGCGGCGAGGTCGGGCGACTCAATGAGCACGGCGTCATTGTCGTTTCGGAGCAGCCCCGTCGGGGTGAGGTTGGTCGAGCCCGTCCACACCGCCTGTCGGTCGACCACGATGAACTTGTCGTGCATGATCCGGTCTCCCGCGGGCCGCAGCGCCACGGGGATTCCGGCTTCGGTGATCGCTGCGAAGCCCGCACCGTCCGCTTCGTCTGCGTCGCTGACGAGGCGGACATGGACGCCGCGATCCCAGGCCCGCAGCAGCGCGTCCACGATCGCGGGGTCGGAGATTTCGTAGGCACTGGCATCAATGCTGTGGCCCGCGGCATCAAGCAGTGCCACGAGTGCAGTTCCGACGGCGGAGTCGGTCTTGCTGCCGGGAGTGGTGGACCACATCGCCATCACCGGCACATCCTCGGGCGTTTCCGACACACCGGGCAGGTCCGTGAGGTCGAGACGTTCCGTGTGGAGGTCGGGGGCGGCGCAGGCGGTGAAGAGACAGAGCGAGGCGAGCGACGGGAGGGCGGGGCGCATCCAGGTTCCAGGTCAGGTCCCCCGCAGAGACGGATGCAGCGGCATTTATCTGAACCCCTGGGCGCCAATTTCGTCGGCGGCTGGGTCCGTCAGGTCAGCAGCATCGGTGGCGCCGATGGCACCAAGAGCCCCTCGGGTCCGTGCGCCCCCGCCCGGACGGTCGGCCCATCGCACGAACACGAGACCCCTGCCGGTGTGCGGCAGGGGCCAGCGATGGTCGGGGAGACAGGATTCGAACCTGCGGCTTCCTGCTCCCAAAGCAGGTGCTCTACCAGACTGAGCTACTCCCCGGCAGCGGCGGCCGTAACCCACGGAGCGGTTGGCGGCAGGGGGAGATAGGATTGGGGGGCCGCGGCCTCGTCCAGGCTGCGGTACCCTTGTTGGGCGAGGAGGACGACGCATGCGGCAGGGTTTCTTGGCGGGGCTCATGGCTCCACTGTTGCTCATCGGGTGTGATGATGAGTTCAACTACAACACCGCCCACGGTGAGGCGGTGGACGGCGAGGGGATCGACGCGGTCATCGCCGTCATGGAAGGGAACTGTGTGGCCTGCCATGGCGCCGTGGGGGCCTCCGCGGGGCTCGACCTGGCCTCGGACCTCTGCGGGACGGTCCTCGACGGACGGCTGGTCATCGAGGGCGACAGCGATGGCAGCGTATTGTTCCAACGCATCGTGGACACCAGCGCTCCGATGCCGCCGGGCGGCATGATGGACGAGTCGAACATCGAGATCGTCCGGGACTGGATCGATCAGGGCGCGGACTGCTCGGCGGGAGAGCCTGCCGGTGACACTGGCGACAGCGGCGTCGCGACCGGGGCGGACCTCTACGGAACACGCTGCGCGGCCTGCCACGGCGACAGCGGACAAGGCGTGTCGGCTCCCGCGATGGGAGCCATCGTGCCTGGATACGATCAGGCAGGCCTTGAGCGTGTGATCATCGAGGGGGTCGGCACCATGCCGGCCATCGGTGTCACGGTGGACGAGGCGCAGCGCGTCGCGGAGTATGTTCTCGACACCTGGGGAGGCTGAAGCCCGAGGGCCCCGCCTCGCCCCGCCCCACCTTCCGGAGTTGTTCCATGCTCGCAGCCATGGCCGCCCTCATCGCGCTTACCGGCACGGCTGAGGCCTCTGTCGACCCGGACTGTGCCGCTGTCGCGGCCGCGGGTCCGCCGGCGGACTATTCAGAGCAGGGGCAGCAGGACTACCTGCTGAACTTCTTCTCGCTGGCTACGACCTTCTCGCCGCTTCATTCGCCTGTGCCCCACAAGCCGGGACACGGCTCCATCGGGATCGAGGCGGCCATCATCCCCGCACTGTCATGCGAACAGCGACTCGTGCTCGACTACACCAAGACGGAGGACACGAACAAGGCTCCCGTGGCACCGCGACCGCGCCTCCACTTCTCGTTCCCCAAGATCGGACGACTCGTCCCCTATGCGGGACTCGGGTACGTGCCCCCGGTCACCGTGTTTGGGACGCGCAACGTCATCGTGAGCGGAGAGCTCGGCGTCGGCGTCCCCCTGGACAGCGGGATGCTGCTTGGCGGGCGGTACCACGCGACGCTGATGAAGACGGTCGCAGAGATCGCCACTCCCTTCAACGTGGGCGATCCCGCCTACGATGACTTCTACGTTGGCTCGACGTTCGGCGTAGATGGCCTGCTGGGATGGGATTTCGACGGCTGGCAGCCCTATCTGGCCGTCGGTTTCACCGACGTTTCGACCTTCTTCTTCATCGGTGATGACTCTCTGGTGACCAACAACAGCACGCCCTACGCGGGTGTGACGAGCTCACTGGGTGTCCAGGCGAAGGTCATCCAGCACGTCGACCTCGCCGGCGAGTTCTACACCGCGCCGGGCTACATCTACACGGGCCGGCTGCGCGCGGCCTATCGCTGGTAGACCGGGTCGGCGGAGGTCTCCTGCTCGGTACGCCGGTCCCGGGCATCCGCCAGCAGTTCCGGCAGCTGGGCGAAGGCGCGACCTCGGTGGCTGATCTCGTTCTTCGCTGCGGCCGACATCTGCGCCATCGTCAATCCGTCTGCGTCATCCGGCAGGAACAGCGGGTCGTAGCCGAAGCCACCGCCGCCCGCCGGCGACATCCCGATCCGTCCCTCGCATGTACCCGAAGCGGTCCACTCGCCGTCCGCGGTCACGAGTGCGAGGACGCAGCGGAAGCGCGCCCGGCGGTCTCGCTGCCCTGCGAGCTCTCGGAGGAGCTTGGCGTTGTTGGTATCGGCCGTCGCCTCCACGGTGTAGCGCTTGGAGCGCACGCCCGGTGCACCGCCGAGCGCGTCGACCACCAGTCCGGAGTCGTCTGCCACACACGCAATGCCTGCGCGCGCAAACACGAAACGCGCCTTCTGCAATGCGTTCTCGACGAAGGTTTCGTGGTCCTCAGGGGCTTCCGGGATGTCCGGGAAGGCATCGAGGCCGACGACCTCGACCCCCGCCATGGCCGTCCCCGCCGCGGACAGGATCGCCCGGATCTCATCAACCTTGTGTGCATTGTGCGTGGCAAGCAGGAGTCTCATGGCGCGGGGATAACCCGGCATCCCGAGGCGGCGCGCGGGAGCGGGTTGGTGTGGTACGGTCCTCGCCGCAGAACCGAGCCCCGGCCGCCATGGATGGGGCGAACACCGGGCGTCTTCATGCCCGCCGCCGTATCCAGGAGTCTCTCATGCACACCCAGATGGTCCTCGGGCTCGTTGCCCTTCTTTCTCTCTCCGGTTGCGAGGAGAAGAGCAGCAAGATGACCCTCGGGGGCAGCCAGGGCGTCGATGGCTGTGACCTCGCCCTCGACAACCTCGCCGGCAAGGACTTCGTCTTCCTGGAGCTGAAGCCCGACCGCTCTGAGGTCCCCACCCACCGCAGCCGGGTCCGGTTCTTCGAGGAGGAGGGCACGCTGAAGGCCAAGTACAACGTGGGTTCTGTCGCAGATATGTACACCTATGAGTGCCGCGAGTCATCCGGCGGCGACAAGCTCATCTGTGGTGAG
>JAYYRS010000570.1:0-9235 GCA_036126975.1 Myxococcota bacterium | reverse complement strand
GCTGCGCACCGGAGCTGGGTGCCGACGTCCATGCGTTGTTCAGCCAGCTGACCGGACTGGGACGGGTGGTCGAGCACAACCTGCTTCTCCAGTCGCCGTTCTCGCTGCACTCCGCGACGCTCGCGGCCATCGAGGCCGAGGCCGAGGCCGCGCGGATGGGTCGCCCATCCCGCATCGTCGCCAAGATGAACTCGTTGACGGAGCCCGCGCTGGTGAGCGCCCTCTACAGGGCGAGCCAGGCCGGGGTCCCCATCACGCTCATCATCCGAGGCGTCTGTCGCCTTCGGCCCGGCATCCCCGGTGTCTCCGAGACCATCGAGGTCCGCAGCGTGGTCGGGCGCTTCCTCGAGCACTCCCGCATCTTCTGGTTCCACGCAGGTGGCGCGGAAGATGTCTGGTGCTCCAGCGCCGACTGGATGGAGCGCAACATGTTCCGGCGGGTCGAGACGTGCTTCCCGATCCGTGACCCCGATGCGAAGGCGCGCGTGCTCGAGGAGGGCGTCGAGGTCTACCTGCGGGACGACGCGAACGCGTGGCTGCTGCACCCTGATGGGACCTACCACCGCCCAGGGGTCCCCGCCGATGCCGAGCCGTTCAGCGCGCAGATGCACCTCGCGGGCCTGCTCGGCCGCTGAGGACCGGCACGGTTGCGTGGGCGTCAGGCGTGCCCGATGCCGCCGCCGGCGGGTCGCAGCGGCGCGAGCAGTTCGGAGAGGAATGGGGGCACGTCCTGGGTCACCAGCTGTTGGAGCGGGCCCACGGCGCGGGCGCGGCCCCCGTCCACGAACACCAGCTCGGGGGACCACGCGGCGAGGTCTCGTGGGTCGTGGGTCACGACCACCCCGAGCCGGTCCCCAGTACAGAGGGTCTCGGTGAGAAGCGCACGCGCGGCATGGCGTGCCCGCACGTCCAGGGCCGACGTCGGCTCGTCGAGGAGCAGGAGCCGGGGGGCGCGGACCAGCGCGCGTGCCAGCGCGACGCGCTGCCGTTCGCCGCCGCTGTGGCCGCGGACCCGACGGCCGGCAAGGGCAGCGATGCCCTGGGCCGTGAGCGCCGCTCGGGCCCGGTTCCGCCGTGCTTCAATGCTCGGAACCGGTGCGCCGTAGGCGACATTGTCGAGGACGTCGAGATGGGGAAAGAGTCCGCCACCCTGGGGCATGTAGCCAACCCTGCGCTGCTCGGGCGGCACGAAATCCCGGGTGCCCGACCAGGTCTCGCCCGCGACGCGAATGTGCCCGTCGACCGACACCGGGCCCCCGGCGAGCGCGCGCAGCAGCGTGGTCTTGCCAGACCCGTTTGGACCCACGACCACCACCGGACCCGTCGCGAGCTCCAGCTGGACCTCGAGACAGAAGGTTCCAACCTGGAGCCTCGCGTCGATGGACAGTTCAACGGGCACGGATGCCTCCCGTACCGAGCGCCCGGACTCCGAGCAGCAGGCCCACGGCGACCGCCACCAGCAGGACCGACGCCGCCCGTGCCAGATCCATGTCGCGCTCGAGCGATGCATAGATGGCCAGCGGCAGTGTCTGCGTGTGCCCGGGCAGGTTGCCGGCGAACATCAGGGTCGCGCCGAACTCTCCGAGCGCTCGCGCCCACGCGAGCGCGGCCCCCCCGATGAGGCCGGGCGCGGCCGTGGGCAACGCCACCGACCACCAGGCCCGCACTGGCTGGGCACCGAGTGTCCGCGCGACCAGCAGCAGGTCATCGTCGACCGTGGAGAAGGCGCTGACCGCCGCGATCACGTAGAGGGGCGCACCCACGAGGATCTGGGCGAGCACGACGGCGGCCGTGCTGAACGGCAGGGCGATGCCCAGCGCCCCGAGGAGGGGGCCCAGCGTCCCGCCACGACCGAACGTCTGGAGGAGCGCGACGCCGAGCACTGCCGGTGGCATCACCACCGGAAGCTCGATGAGGGTGAGCGCGACGCTGCGGCGGGTGCCCCGGCTGCGCGACAGCATCCACGCCAGGGGGGTCCCGAAGGCCAGTACCAGCGCCAGCGAGACCAGGGTCGTCTGGAGGGAGAGCCAGAGCGCGGCCTGTACGCCGGCGTCGCCAATCGCTGCGAGCAGATCGGCAGGGCGGGTGCCCGCCACCAGCCCGAGAATCGGGAGCGCGAGGACGACGAGGAGCATCCCACCGGCGGCAGCCGATGCCCGATTGGTGCGGCTCATGGCGCGGCCGGCGCGAACCCGTGCTCACGCAGCACGCGCCGGCCTGCAGGTCCGGTCACGGCGGCCTGCCAGGCGCGGGCGAGCTCGGGGTGCGGCGCGGCCACCACTGTGGCCTGGACGTAGACGGGGGTCGGGCCCAAAGCGGCTGGGAGCGACACGGTCTGGATCCCGGGAAGGTCCTGGACCGTGGTGGCGTAGACCAGGGCAGCGTCTGCCTCTCCCAGGGAAATCTTTGCGGCCACCTTCCGCGCATCCGGCTCGCGAGAGACCACACGGGCCTCGACCGCGCGGCGCCAGTCGGGTCCGAACCGCGATGCTGCATCGGTGAGCAGGGCGTCCGCGTAGCGCCCGACGGGGGCGTCCGGCGCGCCCAGCACGATCCGGCGTGCCGTGTCGAGGTTGGCCAGCCCGAGCCCGCTCGCTGCTTGTTCGGACACGGCCAGTACCAGCTGGCCCGTGGCGAAGGGCGTGCCGCGTTCGACCAGTCCGTCCGCTGCCAATCGTGTCGTCGTCTCGACGTCCGCGGATGCGAGAACGTCCGCCTCGATGCCGTAGCGCAGCTGGACGGCGAGGGTCTGGCTTCCTGCAGTCACGAGCTCCACGTCCACACCGGGCCGCGTCGACGCAAAGACGGACGCCAGCGAGGCGAAGACCTCGCCGAGGCTCGATGCGGTGAGGATCCGCAGGTCGGGGCCTGATGATGTGGCCGAACAGCCGCAGAGCAGGCCGGCGAGAACCAGGCGCCTCATGCGGCGCCCACGAGGCGGACATCACCCATCTGGGTGGTGTCGTGGGCGCCCATTGCGCTCACCTCCCGGGCAAAGGCCGCCTGGGTGAGTCGGTCGAGGAGCCGCTTCACCCCGGGATGGGCCCGGTCCCGACTGCGGAACACGAGTTCGAAGCGCTCCTCGGAGAGCGGCAGGAAGCGGAGGTCATGGGCCGCAGCAACGGGTTCGGCGACCACCGCCGCATGGACCGCACCGTGGCGCACTGCCAGCGCAGCGGCGCCATGCGAGGAGACGCGGGGACCGCGGATGTCGGCCGGGGCGAGCCCCGCGGCGGCGAGTGCGGCATGCAGGACGACGGTCGCTCCCGCGTCCGGCGCGCGTTGCGCCACCCGGACGCCGGCGGCGCCGAGGTCGGCTGCGGAGTCGATGCGCGGTGGGTGCTCGCGCGCCATGGCGAGCCCCTCGCGCCACCCCACGAGGGTGACGATCTCCAGCGGCTCTCCAGGAATGCGTTCCCGGACCAGTCTCTCGTGTGCCCGGGGATCGTCCCAGGCGGCGAGGTGGAATCCGGCCATGTGGACCCGGCCGGCGGCCAGCGCGTCAAGCGATCGACCGCTGGATTGGAGCAGCCAGCGGGCCGATGCTTCGGCCCGACCCTGAAGGTGGCCGACCAGCGCGCCGAGCAGTGGTGCACAGCCTGCCACGAGTGCCCGGTTCTCGAGATCGGGGGGGGCGGTCAGCATCTCGATGGCGCCATCCGGCCGGACCAGGGCGTCCGCGGACACGCTATCGGACGCCGCCAGCGCGTGGCCGACCCAGTGGGCACCGACGTGGGCCAGCGCAAGTCGGGTACCCGGCGGGTGGCCGACAGCCGCAGCCTGGATGCCGGCCGACTCGAGCTGGAAGAGCTCCTCGACGGCATGTCCCAGAGTGGCAGCCAGGGCAAGCGCGATGGTGGTTGACGGGACCGCCTGCCCGTTCTCGATGGCGGCGAGTGCCTGCCGACTGATGCCCACCCGCGCCGCAGCGGCCGACTGGGAGAGATGCATCGACTCGCGGAACTGGCGGACGCGGCAGCGGATGGGGGGGCGCCCAGGCATGGGGAAGACGTAATGCTGGAATGGCAAATTGCAATGTAAGCTTTACCAATCAAGGGTCTCCAGGGGGGTCGGCGGGAGAGCGCGTGCGGGCCCTGTCCGCGGCAGTTGCGGGATGACGAGGCGACCCCGCAGGGGAACGGGGCTATCTTCCGGGCATGCGCTCTCTCCTCGCGTCCGCCTTGCTGACAGCCTGTGCCGGTCCGGCCGACTCCGGGGCCCCGCCGGGCGGAACCGGCGCCACCCTGGCCCATCGGCCGCTCCGCGCCTGCGACCGGCCGGGGGCGAGGTCGTCTTCGGGTCCGATGGTGCCCTGGTCTCTTGGACCGGCCTGGGACGCCCAGCCGCCCGCCGACAACCTGTCCTGGCAGTACACCGGCGGGGGCATGGCGGTCGCTGACCTCAACGGCGACGACCGTCCCGACGTGTACCTGCCGAGCTCTGCAGACTCCCAGCTGCTGTTGTCGGATGGAGACACCTGGCGGGACGGGTCGGATGGGCTCCCGGTCGCGGAGTCGACCGACCTCGGTGTCGGAGCGATCGTCGCGGATGTCGACGATGATGGAGACCTCGACCTCTACACGCTGGTGCTGCACGGACAGAACCGCCTGCTGCAGAATGACGGAAGCGGGCGCTTCGTGGACGTCACCGAGGCAGCGGGGCTTCTGGCGGGGGAGTGGGACACGACCCATGCGGTGTTCGCCGACGTGAGTGGCGACGGTGTGCTCGATCTGCTGGTGGCCAACCACTTCGAGGGCCCGCATCTGGGCGATGCGATCATCAGTGGGGATTTCCTTCCTGCCCACGACAACCGACTGTTCGTCGGGGATGGGAGCGGGGGGTTCACGGACGCCACGGAGACGCTGCCGGCCGCGTTCCGGTCCGGCTACGGGTTCGTGGTGATGGCGGAAGACTTCGACGGCGACGGGCACGATGAGCTGCTCAGCGTGAATGACTTCGGGCCGTTCTGGGAGCCCAACACCGTGCTCCGGCGGGATGGGTCGGACTGGCGCATCGACGAGGGATTCGAGGGGCTCGATATCGGCGTGTACGGCATGGGTGCCGGCGTGGGGGACCTCAACGCCGACGGTTCGCCAGACCTGCTCATCACGAGCTGGGGCGAGCTGGTCCTGCTCGAGAGCACCGGAGACGGCGCGTGGTTCCGTGCGGGCGCGGCACGAGGCATCCAGATGGCGCCGGACCAGAGCACTGCATGGGGCGCCATCCTTGCAGATCTGGACAACGACACCGACCTCGACGCGACGGTGGCGATGGGGCCGCTGGTGATGCCGTCGGATGTGGCGGAGCAACAGGCAGAGGTTCGCGGCCTGATCACCCTCCAGAACCAGCCGGACGCGCTGTATGTCCAGGACGAGGATGGGCGCTTCACGGATGTCGCGGACGCCTGGGGTGTGGGCCATCCCGGCGTGAGCCGCGGTGTGCTCCCCGTGGATCTGGATGGGGACGGCTGGCTCGATCTGATGCGGCGCGGGCTCGACGGTCCGGCGGTCGCCTGGCGAGCCCGCTGTGGCAATCGCGGCGCCCTGGTCGTCTCGCTTGAACAGCCAGCACCGAACGTCCGCGCTGTCGGGGCACAGCTCGAGGTGCGCGGGGCCGGACGCGTCCAGTGGCGGCGGATCCGCGCCGGGGGCACCGGCCATGCGGTCGGCGCGGACCCGACCGCGCATTTCGGTCTGGGCGGTGCCGGTCGGGTCGACCTGCGGATCACCTGGCCAGACGGTGCGGTGGATTCATTCGGAGCGGTCGCGCCGGGACGGGTCCGGATCACCCGCCCCTGACGGACGATTCCAGCGGTGCATGGTGCGCCGTCCGTACGGAATCGCGCTCCGGTCCCAGCGAGACGGGCCGGGTGAGGACGAGGGACCGCTCCTGGCTGGTGACGACCGGAACGTCCAGGCCCGGATTGTGGTGTTTCGTCGGCCGAGCGGCCGCGGACCGCGCGGCCACGAAGGCGGCGTGATGGTCCTGGCGTGCCCGGGCCCGTGCCGCTCCCTCGGCGACGGCGGACTCCAGGGCGGCGTGCCGGTGTGGAAGCAGGCTCTCGTCCCATTCGACGCCGACGCTGCTGCGGCCGGTCGCGAGGGCTGCCGCCTCCGTCGTGCCCGTACCTGCGAAGGGGTCGAGCACGACCTCACCCTGGAGGGAATGCATCAGGATCAGGCGCAGCGGGAGCTCCAGGGGATAGGCGCCGCTGCGCTTGCGTGCCGCGGCGTCGAGCCGCTGCCGGGTGCCGCGGAGATCGCGCCACAGGTCCGAGAACCACGCATTCCTCTCTTCCCAGAAGAAGGCGCTGCGGCGGCGTGCCGCGGCATCCTCCCCGCGGAAGGTGCGCCGCGGTCCCTTTCGCAGGATGAGCACATACTCATGCTCATAGGTCACGTAGGCTCCTGCGGGGAGCATGCCCGAGCCCATGAACTTGGTGGGGGAGTTGGTGGGTTTGTGCCACAGCACGTCTGGCAGGACCGTCAGGCCCTGCGCCATGGCGGCCTGCAGCACCCGCGCATGATTGGGGAAGAGCTGGAACGTGCCGTCCACCGTCCGCGTGGCATCCCCGATGTTGACGCAGAGCAATCCGCCCGGCACGAGGACCCGGGCACAGGAGCGCCAGACCCGGTCCAGCTGGACATGCATGGCCTCGAAGGCGGCGGCCCCATCCCCTGCGTCCAGCGCAACCGCCGCGTCGTGCGACATCCGCCGAAACGTCTCGTCCCACATGGCGACCATGGGGTAGGGCGGTGACGTCACCACGAGGTGGACGCTGGCCGCCGGCACGCCGTCCAGGGTCCGTGCGTCCCCGGCAAGCAGGCGGTGGGTCGTCTTCATCATGGGAGGGTATCGCGGGCCGGCCGGCCTCAGGGTTCGAGGCTGAAGAGCTGGGTGGCGTACCAGCCTCCGTCGGCGTCCTCGGCGGCTCCCATGCCCCCGTGGGTGAAATCCGACTCGATGTTCTCGCGATGGGGGGGGCTGTCCAGCCAGCCGTTGACGACCTCCTCGGCGGGAGCATCCCAGCCCGCCGACAGCCAGGCCACGTTCTCTCCGACCGACATCAGCGTCGGGCTGTGGTCGACCATGGCATCTGCCCGGTCATCGAAGCCATCGTGCCCGAATGCGACCCGGCCCGCTGCCATGTCGGCCGAGTGCTGCCGCGCAATCGCGGAGTAGGCGCCCTCGAGCGCGAGGGGCTCGAGCCCCATGCCCTCCCGGTGGGCATTGACGAGGTCATGAAGCGCCAGCTCGAACTCCGTGTGTTCGAAGGCATCGGACCCGTCGTTCGGCGTGTCGTCGTCCGCGAGCGGGCAGCCGACGAGCGCGACAAGCGCGAGGACGGAGAGAACCGGACGGACGTGCATGGAAGCTCCCGGGGTGCGGGGGAGACTACCCGGGTCCGGGCTCCTCTGCTGGGGGAGACCAGAAGGCGACGATGTCTTCGGGAGTCTCGGGCGCACGGAGACAGGAGAGTCCGCTGGTCCGGAGGCCCCACACGCCGGGCATCGGTCGGCTGCAGTAGCGGGACCACATGCCGACGGTGTACGCCCCGACATCCCGGATGAGCAGCCAGTCGCCGCGCTGCGCCGGTGGGAGCGGCCGCCCCCGGGCGAGCAGGTCGCCGGAGAAGCACAGGGGCCCCGCGACCGTGGTGGGCCGCGGGTCTCCGGAACGGAGATGGCCGTCGGGATCGAGGACGTGGAGTTCGTGGTCCCAGTCGTTCGGTGCGTAGGCGCGCCGCAGGAACATGTCGGCACCCAGCGTGGTGACGAGCGCCGGCTCTCCGCCCACCATCTTGGTGGCCTCGATGCGGGCGATGGCCCAGCCGCAGCCCGCCTGAAGGACCCGCCCAGGCTCGGTGACCATCCGGAGCCCGACGGCATGCGGCGCCAGTGCCGTGCCCCAGGCGCACAGGCCCGGCGGTGTCGGGTCGGCGTCGGTGTAGCGCACGGGCAGGCCGCCCCCGACGTCAAGCACATCCAGACCGAGCGTGCGGGCGACGGATGCGGTTCGGGCCACGGCCGCCTCGATGAGTGCCAGCCCGACGCCCTGGGAGCCGGTGTGGACATGCAGGCCGCGGATGAAGGGAAACCGCTGGACGAGTTCCGCCGCGCGATGCAGTGGCTCCCCGAACTTGGAGGCCGCGCCCACGGTGCTCGTGGCGGCGATCCGGCCCTCCCCCACCTCGGGGTTTACGCGAAGGCCGACGCCCCCGCCTCGGGGGCCTCCGAGGGATTCGATGCGTGCGAGCTCCTCGGCGTTGTCGGCGTTGATCCACACGCCGAGGGTGAGTGCGTGCGCGAGCGCATCGCGCGACTTGGCCGGTGCGTCGTAGACGATCCGATCCGGTGGACATTCCGCTGCGGTCGCCAGGGCAAGCTCTCCACCCGATGCGACCTCGAGGCCCGCCCCCGCGGCGACGGCTGTGCGCAGCACGCCCAGCAGTGGATTCGCCTTCACGGCGACGGCATGCAGGGTGTCCGGCGGGAACGCGCGGCGGAGGACGCGGATCCGCGCATCGAGCCGGTCGAGGTCATGAAAGACCACGGCCGGGGTCCCGTCGCGGATGGCACCGGATGCACGCGCGATGGCGACCGCCGGTGCGACGGCATCGATGGGGAAGCGGGGCGTTGGCTCGGAGGAATCCATGGGGCCTGGGCTCCCGGACAGGAGCATGGGTTCAACGCTACCGTTTGCGGAGCTTGGCCAGCTCGCTCATGACCCAGGTGATGTCCTGGAGCTGCTCGGCGCGGGCTTCGTCTGCGTCGGCTCGCGCAGCGTCTCGCTCCTGCAGTGCGGCCTCCTTGGCTTGGCGGACCGCCGCGGCCGCGGCCCGGGCGCCCTCGCGCTCGACAATGGCGGCATCCAGGTCGGCACGAAGCGTGCGCTCCTGCTTCTCGAGTTCGGTGACGCGGCCTTCCAGAGCGAGGACGCGCGCCTCGGCTTCCTCGAGCGCACCGTGCAGGGCGGCGGGCGGCTGGGCTGCCATGGCCGCGGCCGTTGCGGCGTCCCGTTCTTCGCGGAGCGAAGCGAGGGCCTCGGCCGCTTCTTCGTCGGCCCGGGCATGGTCGTCCCGGGTCTGCGCCAGCGCTGAGAGGGCTTCATCCCTCGACTGGACGGCGTCATCCCGCTCGGCCACCAGGGCATCTCTCTCCTGGACGCGTGCGGTGCTGTCTTCGTTCCGCGCCTGCACCGCCTCGTCCCGCTCTGCGATGGCGGCATCCCGGGC
>JAYYRS010000569.1:0-7424 GCA_036126975.1 Myxococcota bacterium | reverse complement strand
CCGGGCCGCCGGCCGCATCCTGCACCGCTGCGTTCCCGCGACCGGAGACAATCCCAACGAGATTCCCGACGCACCGCGGGTGCGCCCATGAGCGGCTCCCTCCAACGGTTCCGTGCCCGGATCTGGTTGTCGATGGGGTCGGCGGTCATCCAGCTGGCTCCCCTGGTCGTGGTCGGCCTGCTGATGGCAGGAGCCGCGGAGGCCCGGGTCGGCGGCGGACAGTCCTACGGCGGGGGATCGCGCGGCGGAGGGTACTCCGGCGGCTCGAGCTACTCGGGCGGTTCGTCGGGCAGTGGCGGAGGTGACCTGCTGGGACTGCTCCTCTGGCTGTGCCTGGAGCACCCCGCGATCGGCATCCCGACCGTACTGGTCATCGTCTTCGTCATGTTCATGAAGGGCCGGCGCAGGCAACGAGGGATGCACCAGGAACCCGTGCGCGTCGGCGCGCCCCCCGTCCATCGAGCCCGCCCCACGCGGACCTCCCTCGAGGCGCTGCGACGACACGACGCGAACTTCTCCATGACCCTGTTCGTCGACTTCGCCCAGCTGGTCTACGTCCGTGGCCGGACGTTGGCCGCTCGGAGCGATTCAGAGGGCCTGCGGGCATGGTTCTCCGATGGCGCCACGAATGCGCTGCGCCGAACGAGCGGCGGGACCGGGTTGGAGGAGGTCATCTTCGGTGCGACCCGTGTCGAAGCAGTCCGCGCGGATCGGGAATGGTCGCGTCTGACGGTGTTCTTCGAAACCAACGTCACCGCGACGCGGGATGGCGAACGCACGCAGCGTCTCCTGCAGGAGCGGTGGGTCTTCCGCCGAAAGACAGGCGTCCTCTCTCCGGGCCCAACCGGCATGCGGGTCCTCGGCTGTCCCGCCTGCGGCTCGACGCTCGAGCCCACTCCGGAGGGCCGTTGCCCAAGCTGCGGTGGCGTCCGTACGGGCGGGGTCGTCCAGTGGCAGGTCAGTGCCGTCACGATGCTCCATGACCGGCCCCTCACCGCGCCTGACCTGCATCTGGGCGGCGGCATCGAACCCGGCACGCGCCGGCCCAGCGTCACGGACCCTGCACTGGGGACGCGGCTCCGGGCCCTCATCAATCGGCATCCCGACTGGTCGACCCCGGCGTTCGAGAAACGGGCCGTCGATGTCTTCCACAGGCTGCAGCGCGCATGGTCGGAGCAGCGGTGGGAGACCGCTCGTCCGTACCAGACCGACGCCCTGTTCCAGGTGCATCGCTTCTGGATGGAGCGATATCGGCGGTCGGGCCTCGTCAATCGTCTCGCCGACGTCGCGGCCCTGCGAATCCAGCTCGTGAAGGTCGGCCAGGATGCCTGGTATGAGTCGATCACCGTGCGCATCTGGGGCCGGATGAAGGACTGGACGGAGCGCCGGTCCGATGGGGAGATCGTGGGTGGTTCGAAGACCGAGGATCGCGTATTCACGGAATACTGGACGTTCATTCGCGCCGTCGGCGCCGAGCAGCGCGAGGCAGAGCATGACCTCGAACAGTGCCCGAGCTGCGGGGCTCCCCTCGATCAGGTGTCCATGACCGGCGTCTGCGGCTATTGCGACACCAAGATCACCGGTGGGGACTTCGACTGGATCCTGAGCCGCATCGAACAGGACGACGCCTATGCCGGTTGAAACCAGACATGCCAGGACCCGCGACGCGGGCCCGCCAGCGGCGACGGCGATCCGCTCGGACGGCGACGAATCGCTCAAAGGCGTCCTCGCCGAGGCGCTGTCGCTTCATGGACGCATCGACCGCGCGACCCATGGCTTCCACACCTACCCCGCGGGCATGCACGGAGACGCCGCCCGCCTGATCATCGAGGCCCACCCCGGCGCGGCCGTCCACGACCCCTTCTGCGGTGGCGGGACCGTTCTTGTCGAGGCGATCCTCGCGGGCAGGGCCGCCAGCGGAACCGACCTGTCTCCCATCGCCACGCTTGTGAGCACGGCCCGCACCTCCGGTCCCGAACATGCATCGCCCCTTCGCAGTGCATCCCGTCGCATCACCGAGGCCGCGCGCCAACGGGTCGACGCATGGGTTCCCGAGGACGCGGAGCGCTGGTACGAGCCGCACGTGGCCCAGGAGCTGGGTCGCCTCCGGGACGGGATCCAGGCCGTCGACGAGCCCGCGACACGGGCCCGCCTCTGGGCGGTGTTCTCGAGCATCGTGGTGAAAGCGAGCTTCCGCGAGTCGGACACGCGCAATCGGCGGTCGGTGCAGCATCGCCCGCCGGGCACGACCGCCATCCTGTTCCACAAGAAGGCACGGGAGCTCGGACGGATGCTGGATGCCATGCCCGCGGAGCGGGCGGTCCGCGTCCGCACCGCGGATGCCCGCAAGGTCGGACCGGCGCCCGGGACCGGACTCGTGCTGACGTCGCCCCCCTATCCAGGCGTATACGACTACCTGCCCATGCAGCAGCTGCGATTCCTGTGGATGGACATCGACCCCGATGGCCGGATGATGGCCGCCGAGCTCGGCAGCCGGCGGAGCTTCCGCGCAGCAGGCCGGACGGATGCTCTCCGCGGATGGCGGCAGGACACTGCAGACTGGGTCGCCCGCCAGGCGAGAGCGCTTCCCAGCGGCGGCCGCATCGCCATCAACGTCGGAGATGGGCTGGTCGCCGGCCGCACGGTGGACACGCTCAGCGTCACCGTCGAGGCCATGCGCGCTGCCGGACTCGACATCATCGCCCGCGCATCCGCGGACCGACCCGATCACGCGCGTGACAGCATCCGGATCGAGCACATCGTACTCGGTGAGAAACCCGGCTCCTGAAGAGGCCCCCATGTTCGTCCTCATCACGGGTGACTCCGAGGTCGCCTCCCACATCGCTGAACTTCTCATGCAGGAGCATCAGGTCGTCCTGATTGGCCCCGACCGGGAGAACTCGGCCCGGCTCGAGCGCCTGGACATCGAGATCGTCCACGGGCAGCCGACCTCGCAGGGTGTCCTCCGCGAAGCACACATCGACAAGGCCGGTGTGTTCGTGGCGGCGACCGACAATGATGAACAGAACATCGTCAGCTGCATCGCCGCCCGCCGCATGGGCGCGGCCCGGACGATCTGCCTGCTTTCCCGGCCGGGCTTCGTCAGCATCCAGGATGATGAGGAGGCCCTCGCCGAGTTCCTCGGGATCGACATCATCGTGCGCCCCGCGGAGCAGCTGGCCAACGAGATCATCCGGATCGTGACCGTGCCGGGTGCGCTGGAATTCGCCCATCTGATCCAGGGCCGCGTCCGGGTGCTCAAACACACCGTCGAACCCGGCGCGCCCATGGCCGACCGTCCACTGATGGAGACCACACTCCCCGAGAACATCGTCCTCGCAATGGGACAGCGCGGCGACAAGATCTTCCTTCCCAATGGCCGGACCCACTTCCAACCGGGCGACAAGGTCACCGCGATCGGTACGCCACGGGGCATCCATGCCCTGCGCTACCGCTTCCTTCGCAGCCGCAGTCATGGAGAGGACCTCCAGAAGGCCACCATCATCGGTGGCGGCGTGGTCGGGCTGCTGGTGGCGAAGGGACTCGAGGCCGCAGGCTGGGACATCAAGCTCATCGAGGTGGACAAGGACCGCTGCGAGGAGCTCGCTCCCCAGCTCGACGGGCTCGTGCTTCACGGAGACGGCAGCGACATGGACCTGCTCGAAGAAGAGCGCGTCACGGAAGGACCCGCGCTGATCGCGGTCACGAGCAACGACGAGAAGAACCTCCTGGTCAGGCTCGTCGGGCGACACCTCGGGGTAGAGCGCGTCATCACCCGGGCGGACCGGCTCTCGAACGAGCGCATGTTCGAGCGGGTGGGCATCGACGTGGTGCGGTCCGCCCGCGGCGCAGCCATCCGCACGGTCGTCCGGGAGGTCGTGGGCGCGAAGGCGCACCTCCACGCAGAACTCGAGCATGGAGACATGGAGATCATCGAGCTGGAGCTTCCTCAGGACAATCCACCCGTGCTTGTGAAGGATCTGCGGGCGTCGTTGTTTGCGCTGATCGTGACCGTGGTGCGCGCCGACCAGGTTGTCATCCCCAACGGGCAGACCATGCTCTATGGCGGCGACAGACTGCTCATCTTCACGAGTCGAGAGGATGAAGCCGCTGCACGCGAGCATTTCACCCGCAGCCCCGGCAGGGATGAGGCGGACCTGCGCACCGAAGAGGCCCGGTGAGATGCGTCTGAAGCTGGTCTTCGCTGTGATCGGCAGGCTGACGCGTCTGTTCAGCCTCGCCTTCATTCCACCGCTGCTCATGGCGCTGTGGGAGCGCCAGTGGTGGTCGGCCCTGGGTTTCGTCGGGGCGGGGGCCGCGGGAGCGCTGCTCGGAACCGGTGCAAGCTGGCGCTACCAGCCACCGCGATTCTTCCACCGGTCCGAGGCGATGGGGGTGGTGGCCGGGACCTGGCTGGTCGTCGCCTGCTTTGCGGCCGTGCCCTACCTGTTCGCGGGCCTGTCCTGGGACGCCGCCTTGTTCGAGTCGATGAGCGGGCTGACGACCACCGGCGCGACCGTGTTGGAGGACTTCTCCCGATATGACCGCAGCTTTTTCCTCTGGCGCGCCATGACCCAGTGGTTCGGCGGCCTCGGCATCCTGGCTCTGTTTGTCGTCATCCTCCCGCGGTTGGGGATTGCAGGGCGGCAGATGTTCTTCGCGGAGTCCAGTTCGGCACCGGGCGAGGGCGTCAGTCCACAGGTCCGGGACTCCGCGAGCAAGCTCTGGATGCTGTACGGCGTCCTGACCCTGATCTGCGCCGGACTGCTCATCACGGCGGGCATGACACCGTATGAGGGAATCGTTCACGCCCTCACGACCCTATCCGCCGGGGGGTTCTCACCGAATGGTGAGAGCATTCTCGGCTACCACAATGCCACCGTGGAATGGATCCTGATTCCCTTCATGTTCCTCGCCGGCGCCAGCTTTCCGCTGCAGCTGAAGGTGTTCACCCTCCGAGACTGGCGGGGTTTCTGGAAGGACGAGGAGTTCCTCTTCTACGGTCTCGTCACGCTCGCGGGTGGGCTCGCCTGCGCCGGCCTCGTCGCGGGCGGGGTCCCGACGGTGGCGTCACTCCGCGATGGTCTGTTCCAGTCTGCGAGCCTCATCTCGTCGACAGGCTTCGCGTCGAAGGACTACGCGCAGTGGTCGGATGCGGCACACCAGGTCCTGATCCTGGTGATGATCGTCGGTGGCTGCGCAGGGTCCGCCGCGGGCGGCCCGAAGGCCATCCGCCACCTGCTGGTCGCACGACATGTCGGTCGCGAGCTCAAGCAGGTGCTCCATCCCCGCGCCATCCTGCCGCTGAAGTACAAGGGACGGGGCGTTCCCGACCAGGTCATGCGCGCGGTCTTCACCCTCGCAGTGCTCTACGTGGGCGGCTACTTCGTCTTCGGCGCGCTCCTGACGCTTCTCGGCACCGACCCGGTCACTGCGTTCACGGCCTCCCTGGCCTGCCTCGGCAACATCGGACCGGGCCTTCGGGAGGTCGGTCCGATGGGGAACTTCGCGGGGTTCTCGGCGACGGCGAAGTGTGTGCTCACCTTCGCGATGTGGGTCGGACGGCTCGAGATCCTGACCGTAATGGCGCTCTTCCACCCTCACGTCTGGCGGAATCTCCGCTGGACCGGGTGAGTCCGAGGCGCCCGCCTGCCTCTGTGCGACACTGGGCCCGCAGGAGGCAGCGTGTCCGGCATCTACGACACCCCTGACACACCTGCGGTGAGCGCCGGGCTGCAGCGCCGCCTCGGCGACCGCGTGAGCGGCTGGAGCGACGAGACGCTCCAGGCCTACCTCGCGGATGTCGTCTACCTGGAGCGGAAACGCTTCCGCGCTGCGCGGGGCCGGATGACCGATGAGGACCGTTCGGAGGCCGAGGCCATCGAGACGGCGGCGAAGGCGATCCGCGGCGACCGCGTCGCACATCTCACCGCGCTCCGGTCTCTGGTCGACCGCTATGCGAACGAAATCCACAACCGGTTCAGCGACCGGACCCACAAAGTCGCCACCCAGCTGGTACCCGGCGCACTCACCCGGCTGCTGACCGCGGCACACCCCGGCGAGCTCTTCGGACGGGACTTCGACCCAGCGAGCCGACTGCGCGTCCTGGGAGATGGGGAGAGGCTCCGGGCACTCGCGCGCACCCACACCCTGGTCCTCGCGCCAACCCATCTGTCGAATCTCGACAGCCCGATCCTGGGGTACGCGCTCCACAACATCGGCCTGCCGCCCTTCATCTACGGCGCCGGCCTGAACCTGTTCGGCAACAAGCTGATGGGCTTCTTCATGAGCCGGCTCGGCGCATACACGGTGGATCGACGGAAACAGCATCGCCTCTACAAGGACACGCTGGTCGACTACTCGACGGACGCCATCGGACGCGGCTGCCACTCGCTGTTCTTCCCCGGCGGCACCCGGTCGCGCTCGGGGAAGGTCGAGACCTCCTTGAAGCGAGGCCTGCTCGGCACCGCCATCACCGCATGGCAGGAGGGCCTGGCCGCCGAACGCGCACGCGCCGAGGTCCTGGTGGTTCCCTGCACGCTCAGCTTCGCACTCACGCTGGAGGCGGAGACCTTGATCGAGGACGCCCTCGCAGAGGCTGGGAAGGCCCGGTACATCATCAGCGACGACGAGTTCTCCGAGCCGCGCACCGTGGCCAGCTTTGCGCGGACGGTGCTCAATCTCGATGCTGCGGTCTATGTCGTGCTCGGGGAGCCCCTGGACCTGCTGGGCAATCGTGTGGATGAGCAGGGATGCAGCCTGGACCCCGCCGGCAGGCGCATCGATCGCACCCGGTACGTCACGGACCGCGCGGGCAGGGTGATGTTCGACGCGCAGCGCGACCGGGTGTACACCCAGCAGCTCGCTGGCCGCATCGTCGACGCCTTCCACCGAGACAACCTCGTGCAGTCCACCCACATGGCGGCCTTCGCCGCCTGGATGGCGCTTCGGGCTCGCCACCCCGGGCGGGACACGTGGCAGCTGGTGTTCACCTCGGAGCAGGAACGCACCATCCCGCGGGCCGACATCCTGACCCGTCTCGACCGGGTCCTCGACGAGATCGAAGCCCTCGTGGGGCGCGGCCGGATCCGATGGGCGCTGCCGGACATGACGGAAAGAGACCGTGCAGCCACCGTCCTCGACCATGCAATGGACCGGTTCAGGAGCTTCCATCAGCGACCCGCCATCGGGAGGGGGCCCGACAGGGGACTGATCATCGACCCGCGCCTGTCGCTGTACTACGGCAACCGTCTGGATGGATACGGGCTGGCGTCGACGGCACTGGGGGTGCATCCATGATCGTGGGCATCATCGGGGGCGGCGCCTGGGGGCGCGCGCTGGCCACACTGGCCGCTGAAGCCGGCAACCGACCGCGGATCGGCTACCGCAATCGGCCGCCCCGGGGCTTTCCCGGGACCCCCAAC
>JAYYRS010000568.1:0-5174 GCA_036126975.1 Myxococcota bacterium | reverse complement strand
GGGCAGCGGACCATCCGGCGGTCTGCAGCTGCTGCTGCACCCGAAACTGCAGGCCGCCCATCGGGTGGGCACGGAGGGTGGGTTCGAGCACGGGCACGTTGCTGTACTCAACCCCCACCACCGGGTCAGACCACGCGCCAGCGACCTCCGCCCGCGCGGACAATGCAGCGGCCTGATGCTGGAGTGCCTGCAGCGCTGGATTCGCCGCGACCGCACGGTCCGCGAGTGCGGAGGGATCGGCATGGGCCACCATGGCCAGCATCGAGAGCAGCAGCGGCAACAACAGGGAACCTCGGGTAGGGTGCGACATTATGCCGCACCCTGCTCCGGCAGTCTGCCCCGTCCGGTCGCGATGCGCCAGTTCCGTGCGCGGGATGGATGCATGCGGCGGTGGGGTGCGGGCCGCTGGGGCCCGTGTTCTCAGGGCTTGTCGAAGCGGCTGACCCGGATGTGCCCGTCGATCATTCGAGCACTTCGCGTCATCAGCTCGTCCATCTTCGACCAGAAGGCGGCGTTGAGGTCGATGTCGGCCGAGATGGCAGTGCCCACAAGCAGGATCAACAGGTCCGCACACTCCTCGCTCAGCGCGGCCTTTCCCTTGCCCTTGGTGACCGCCTCGCTGATCTCACCGAGCTCTTCGCTCATCAGCGCGACCCGGTACAGCATGGCCTCCCCGCCCCGTGCCTTGAAGTCGTGCTTGTCGTGGAAGGCCTGGACGGCCGCGCGCATCGCAGACCAGTCGTTGTGCTCGGTGGACATGGGGGACTCCTGGGCGGAACGACGCGTGCAGGGCCTCAGCGTCGCGGTTCGCGATGCTTCGGCTTCTTGCGTGGGGCCCGCTTGCCGGTGCCGCGCCGGAGACCGCCGACCTCCTGGATCCCCTGCCGGCTCGGTCGTGCGGCCCGCCAGACCCGGAAGCGCGTGTTCGACCACGCCTCCTCGACCTCGTCGAAGCAGAGCCACAGTTCATCGCGCACGGGCACCTGACGCTGGAGGACCATCCACAGCTCGCCTTCGTCCACCAGCCGGCTCGGCGCACCTGCAATCAGACGCTGCAGGACGGAATAGTCCCGTTCCTTCCCGCTGTGGATCGGCGGGTTGGAGACGATGCGGTCGTAGCGCTGGTAGGCAGGCAGCGCCGACCAGCTTGCGCCGATGCGGACCATGGCGTCAGGGAGGTTCCGACGGGCGGCCTCCGCGGAGACGGCGTCTGCGTCGAGCAGCTGGAGCTTCAGGTCGGGAACACGGCGCTGGAGCGCGCCAGCGATGACGCCCGCGCCGCACGCGAAGTCGAGCACGCTGGCGCCGGCGGGCGGGTCGGGCATGGTGGCCAGCAGCGAGGCGGTGCCTTCGTCCAGCCCGCCCTTGGCGAAGACGCCGGGGAATACCGTGTGCGAAACCGGCGAATCACCAAAGGCGAGGGTCTCGGTCCGCGACCACGCATCGAGCTCGCCGCGCAGCCCAGGGAGTGCGCTGGGTCGCATCGTTTCGAGGACCCGGCAATGGCGCCGGGCTTCGACGGTCTCCAGTCCAGGCAGGATGCCCTCCAGGCGCCTTGGAACGGACTTGATGCCCTCATCGTTCGCGCCGTAGACCAGGAGGGGAGCCCCGGGTTGGAGCACGGACAGGGCGGCGTGCACGGCCATCTCGAATGCCCGCTTGTCCTTGCTGAGACGGATCGTGGCGGCGCCGTAGGGCCCCGGCAGCGGCCACGCCGTGGCGCCATGCTGCAGCGTGGCCATGCGCCACCATCGCGTGACCGCGTGGCCGCGGGCCTCGAGTTCGCGGCCGATGGCATCGGGCCCGTCATCGACGACAAGCACGGCTGCGCCATCGGGGAGCTCGAGGGCGCCAAGCAGCACTTCGGCGAGGGTGTCTTCGCGGGCCTGTGCGCGGCCGGTGGTCTTGTCGAGTCGGGACATGGGGTCGCCTATGCCGCCGCCGCGGGGTGGGCGAGGGGAGAGGGGGCGCTTACGGAGCGGCCCATGTCCGGACGACCCGCCCTCATCGCCACGTGTTCTCGTGGCCTCGAGCCCCTGCTCGAAGCCGAACTCCGACTGCTGGGGATGCCCCGCGTGCGGCCGCTCCGGGGTGCGGTGTTGTTTGGTGCGACGCTGGAGGACGGCTATCGCGCCTTGCTCTGGTCGCGCCTTGCAAGCCGGATCCTCCTCGAACTCGACCGGTTCCGCTGCCCGGATGCAGATCGGCTCTACGAGGGCATCCGCGGCATTCCGTGGACCGACCACCTCGCGCCGTCCGGCGCCCTCGCCGTCGATTTTGTCGGGGGCTCCCACAGCATCCGTCACAACCAGTTCGGCGCCCGCCGGGTGAAGGACGCCATCGTCGACCAGATCCGCGATCGCCATGGCGTCCGGCCGGATGTCGATCTGGAGCGTCCGGACGTGCGGATCAACGTGCATCTCGATGGTCGCCACGCAACGGTCTGCATCGATCTCGCAGGTCGACCGCTGCACGAGCGGGGTTTCCGGCGTCATGCCCTGGTCGCACCGCTCAAGGAGAACCTGGCAGCCGCCCTGCTCGCCATCGCGGGCTGGACGGGGAAGGTCGCTGCCTCCACCGCGCTTGTCGATCCCATGTGCGGTTCCGGGACCTTCCTGGTGGAGGCGGCCATGATCGGGGCGGACATGGCGCCGGGGCTTGCCCGGGGCCGGTGGGGGTTCTCCCACTGGCGGGGACACCACCGCGAACTCTGGGCAGATCTGGTCGATGACGCCCGTGCTCGCGCCCATGCAGGGCTCGCCCGACCCCTCGCCATCTACGGCGCGGATGTCGACGGAGAGGCGGTGGCGACGGCACGGCGGAATGTCCAGGAGGCAGGGCTCGCCGACCACATCCGCCTCGCCCGGCGCCCGGTCGCCCGCGCAGTGCCGCCCCCTGGCGACGCCGGGATCCTGATCACGAATCCGCCCTACGGCGAGCGCCTCGACGACACCGCAGGGGCGGATGCCGTGGTGCGGGCGCTCGGCGACGCCCTCCGCAGGAGATTCCTGGGCTGGAAGGCGTTCGTCCTGGTCGGGAGCACCCGCCAGGCGAAGGCCCTGGGCCTGCGCCCCTCCCGGCGCCACGAGGTCCGGAACGGGCCGCTGGATGCGCGTCTGCTGGAAGTCCCCATCGCGGAGCGGCCGCCGGACGGCGACGGTCCGGCGTGGCGCTGAGCGGGTTCAGCCGTGCTGGGCGTGGTCCGACCGGGTTTCTTCGAAGCGGGCGAGCTGCTCGGGCGTCGCCTTCTGCTGGTGCTGGGTCTTCCATTCCGCGTAGGGCATGCCGTAGACGGCCGCCCGCGCCGTGTCGTAGTCGATGGCGGCGCCGGCTTCCGAGGCGCCCGCCATCAACCACTTGGCGAGGCAGTTGCGGCAGAAGCCGGCGAGATTCATGACGTCGATGTTCTGGACGTCGGTGCGGCGCTGCAGGTGGGCCACGAGCTTGCGAAAGGCGGCGGCTTCGGCCTCGATGCGGGTTGCGGGGTCGACGGGCAGGGACATGGCGGCTCCAGGGTGGGTCCCTGGCAGCTAGCCCGTCTTGGCCTCCGGCGTCAGCTGGCCGCTGCGGCTGCGGGCTGGTCGGCGCGGTGCCGCGCATCCACGTAGGCCACGAGAAGCTGCTGCCGCGACGCGAAGTCGCCTCGCTTCTCTTCCGCGACCAGTTGGAGCCCGAGCAGGGTGGAGGTCGGGTCCGCACCGGCGAGTCGGGCGAGGCGAGCCGAGAACGGGACGGCGCGCGCGACGCCGGGCAGGCCCAGCTCGAGTCGGAGGTCCGTGCCCCATCGACTGATGGTCGCGGCCGGGCGTTGCACCCGCAGCCCCACACCAACGGCGGAGACATCGACGACCTCTGCGGGAATCCGCCGGCCTTCCGCGATCAGGGTCGCCCGCACGGGATGCTCCACGGTCGGTGCGACCCGGGGTGCCTGCCGGCCATTCATGATCCGGGCGACCGAGAACGGGAAGTCGACCAGTGCTCCGTTCACTCCGAGGCGCACGCGGTACTCCACCGCCGTCTCACCCTGGTCCATGCGTGCAAAGACCGTCGCCGGGAGTCGGACCCGCTGGCCAGAGTCCTTGCAGGCGATGCGCACCCGCAGCGGTGTCCCGGGTGCGAGGTCGATGTCTGCGGTGGTGAGGATGGATGCCTCGTCGTAGCTCAGGTCGACCAGATGGATGCGTCGGGGACGACGGCCTCCGACCGACACCGCGGCGTCGATGGCGTCCCCCAGCTCTGCGAAGGCCGTCCGGCGACGGATGGCCTCCGGGTTGATCCCCCGGAGGGCGAGGTCGCGCTGGTGGGCGCGCTGGCGGGCCAGCTTCTCAAGCTGGCCGAAGCGCGCCGCGGTGGCGGTCCGCACATCCTCGAGAGCGCCCGCCAGAAAGGTCACCTCGGTGAAGCCGCCGGCGTCAACCGGCGTCTTGAAGTCCCCGGAGGCCATCGTCCGGGCAGCCGCCTCCGCCACGGAGAGGCCCTGTCCGAATCGCCGTCCGGCGAGTGCGAGGATGATGAGGCCGATCCCGCCCGACAGAATCGCCGATCCGACCTGCGCGGCGGACCGCGCGTCGTGGCCCGCCTGATGGGCCGCGAACGGGTGCTCGACGCCGAGGATTGCCACGACCCGGCCCGCGTCGTCGGTGATGGGTGCGTAGGCACCGACCATTGCGCGGTCCTCCCGATCCCGGACCTGGGTGGCGGCCGGAACGCCCTCGAACAGGGCCTCGGCCATTTCCGGTCGATACGCCAGCGACGTGCGCCATGCCGGGGTGCTGCCGCTGCTCGCGACTGCCTCCATTGCGTCGGGGTGGACCGCATCTGGCGCAGCCAGGACGTCCGCCCGGGCCGCATCCCGCAGTCGGAGCGTCGACACCGGGCCGCCGAGCCCGGCGTGGCCGGCCACGTTCGCCAGCTGGGCGTGGAGGTCGCGGGCAGGGTCGGGCGCATCGGTCCAGGCACGCATCGTGCCGCGCGGCGGATGGGCGCGGACGGCGGCCTCGTGGGCCGCACCGTCGACATGCGCGGCCGTCGTGGCCGCGATCCCGCGGAGGCGAGCACCCTCGAGGCTCTCGAGGTTCTCGAGATCCCAGGACTGCGCCAACCAGAGCTGGAAGAGGGTTCCTGCCGCCAGGACGCCGGCCATTGCGAGGAGCAGATGGCCGCTTCGGGAGAGC
>JAYYRS010000567.1:0-2590 GCA_036126975.1 Myxococcota bacterium | reverse complement strand
TGGGCATCCAGCCCGGCGAGCGGATCATCTCCGTCGGAGCCGCCGAGACGCCGACCATGGCGAAGGTGTTGAAGGCCGCCGCTGCGCTGGATGCCGGCGCCCACCCCCTGGTCGTCGAGGGTCGAGATGGACTGCGCGAGCTCACCCTCACCGTGCCGGAAGATGGCCTGCCCGGACTCGGTGTCGCCAGCGGACGTCCGAGTGCGGTCGTCGGCGTGGACGACCCCGGATCTCCGGCAGGGCGCGCGGGCATTCGCACCGGCGACACAGTCCTCTCGGTGGATGATACGGTGGTCGATGATTGGGTCGACTTGCAGCATGCACTCGTCGCCTCGACAGGGCCGGTCAACCTCGTCATCGAAGATGCGCAGGGTTCGCAACGCGAAGCACGCGTGACACCGGACGCCGCCTATGCTCCGGTCGGTTTCGCTCGGCCCGATGCACCCAGCGCAGCGTGGGGCCTGCTTCCCGCGGAGATCTTCGTCGATTCGGTCTCCTCGTCCGTGCAGGACGAGGGCGGCGTATTCACGGGGTGCGCGCCTGCACCGCCGCCACCGCCCTCTCCAGCCCAGCTCGCAGGTGTGGCGGACGGCGACCGTTTCCTGACCATCGACCACCAGCCCATCGAGGGATGGAGCGACGTCATCGACCGGGTCGCGGGCAGCCTGGAAGGCGAAGGGGAATCGGCCAGGGTGCGCGCGCTCCGCGTGGAGCTGGTTCGAGACGGCAACATCGTGGCGCTGGAGCTGACCCCGCGCGTCGTCGAGACCACCAACGCATTCGGCGATTTCGTGAGCCGCCCCATGATCGGTGTCTACCGTCTCGGGGGGACGGTCGGCGGACCGCAGGTGCGGGAGTACTACGCCCTTCCCGATGCCGTGTCCCGATCCGTCGATGAGACCCTGTGGTTGGGGACCATGATGGTCGAACAGATTGGGAAGCTGGTGACCGGCGAGGCGTCCGTGAGGAAGTCGGTCGGCGGTCCGGTGGAGATGGTGCGGCAGGCGAGCGCGGCCGCGCAGAGGGGCATCTTCGAGTATGCGCGGCTCATGGGCATCCTCTCGATATCGCTTGGGATCGTGAACCTCCTCCCTGTGCCGGTCCTCGACGGGGGGCAGTTGTTGTTCTTCTTCCTCGAGGCCATCCGGGGGCGACCCGTGAGCGTTGCCCTCCGCGAACGCGCCCAGCAGCTCGGGGTCATCTTCATGGTGCTCCTGATGATCTCCGTCCTGGTCATGGATCTGCAGAAGCTCTTCGGAGAGGGCTGATGGCCCGGTACGTCCTCGGCATCGATACCGCCGGGCCAGTCGTGGGTGCGGCCACATGGGCGGATGGCGGCATCATCGGGATGTGGTCGGAACGCATCGTCCGAGGTGCCGACGGCGTCCTGCTCCCTGCAATCGATGCGCTGCTCACGGAAGCGGACGCGCGTGGGCACCGGCTCGCCCGAGTCTCGGTGAGCACGGGGCCGGGAGGGTTCACCGGCCTGCGAGTCGGCGTCTCGACCGCCCTCGGGATCGCGATGGCGCGAGGGGTGGGCGTGGTTGCGGTCTCGAGCCTCGCTGCGCGCGCGGCGCTGGCGCCGGACGAGCCTCGTGTGCTGGCGATGCTGGACGCGCGCAAAACGCGGGTCTATGCGGGAGTATTCGATACGCGTGGAGGGATGCCGCGCGCGATGGGCGACGAGCGCGACGTCGCCCCGGAATGCGCGATGCCAGCAAACGCCTTCGTTGCCGTGGGAGAAGGCGCGCTGGTCTACGCCGATGCGGTCGGCGCGGCCGCAGGCAGGGTCGTTCCCGACGCCGGCGCCTCTCCAGCCGCCGAGGTCGCGCGACTCGGTTTGCAGGGGCAGGAGACGGCGCCGGACAGGATCCAGCTCCGATACATCCGTCCACCCGACGCAACGGTTCCCCGGCAGCTTGCGGGGGTCGGTTCCCCAGAGACCGGATAGGGACGGCCATCGGGAGGCTCCATGTCCACGGCTGCTCGTTCCCTCACCGTGGCCGTTGTCGGCGCGACCGGCGCCGTCGGCCAGGATCTGCTCGCGACGCTCGCACGGTCCAGCCTGCCGGTCGGGGACTGGCGCCTCATCGCGACGCGTGGGACGCGCACGCCGCGGCTGGAGGTTGACGGGGCCGAACTGCCCGTGCATGCGCTCCCGGCTGATTCTGCCGACAGCGCGCTGTGGGAAGGAGTCGACCTCGCATTCTTCTGCACGCCGCCGGACGTGACGTCCGCGCATGTCGGAGTCCTGCGGGAGCGAGATGTTCCGGTCGTGGACCTGTCGGGAGCGCTTTCGGGTGCCGCTCCACTCGCCGTGCCCGCCGCAGGGATTGACGGTCTTGGGGAGTTCGCCGATGCAGGCGCCATCGTCAGTCCATCCCCATCGGCGGTGCTGCTCAGCTCGATCCTCCGGCCGCTTCGGGCTCTGGGCGCCACCGGGGCGCACGGCACCTTGATGCTGTCGGCCGGGCTCGCGGGACGAGATGGCGTCGACGAGCTCAGCCGACAGGTCGTCGCGATGTTCAATCAGGGGGAAGCCCCACGGAAGGTCTTCCCGACAGGGCTCGCATTCGACGTGCTGCCCCAG
>JAYYRS010000566.1:0-3289 GCA_036126975.1 Myxococcota bacterium | reverse complement strand
CGCGGGTCCTCCTGCTGTGGATGCTGGTGGCCCCCCAGCACCCGCGGCACCGACGGCATCGGCAGCGTCGCCCGCGCCTGCAGGGCCATCCATCGATGCAGGGGCCACGGAATCCGTTGCGACGGCGCCCCCTGCGGCCTTGGCGGGCCCCCGTGTGCCTCCGCCGGCGTCGGCGGAGGATGGCGCCACGGTGCCTGCTCCGCAAAGCAGCGGAGCAGCGGGCTCGGGCGGGGAGGCGCTCGGACCGGTTCCCAGCCCCCAGCCCACCACGACGTCGCCGGCGGCCATCGAAGAGACGCTGCCGGCCGCTGCCGCCGAAGAGACGGTGGCGGATCCGATGGCGTCAACCCCTCGAGAGCAGGCGTTGTACGAACGCTTGCTGGGTGCGGATGAGACCCGCCCGGTCTCGGACGCAGACACCCCCCCTGCGGCCGGTCTCGACATCGAGGCGCCGACGGTCCCCGGATGGCTCTGGGTGGTCGGGGGGGTTGGCGGCGTCGGACTCCTGCTTCTCCGCTCCCGGTCCCTGAAGGCCCTGCGCGGCCCGGATGCAATCGCGGTCGTCAGCCGTTCCCAACTGGGCAAGGATGGCAGCCTCGCCGTTGTCGAGGTCGCGGAGGCGGATGGTGAGAAGCGCCGGCTGCTGGTCGGATTCGGAGGCGGTGCGCCACGACTTGTCGCCGATCTCGGTCGTCCGTTCCCCGATGCGCCCGATGGTTTTGTTCCCCTCGCCCCCACGCCTCTTGTGGAGCGGGCGGAGGAGCGCGGGCCGCGGGCCCGCGCTGGTGGCGCAGGAGCGGGTCCGCAGCCCAGTGCCAAAGCAGCGAATGCCTGGGCCCGGGCCGTGCGCGAGTCCGGAGGGCCCGGGCCGGCGCCCGGAACCCGGGGACGTCTGGAACGCCGACACGACCTCATCGAGGAGGTGCTCGCGGAACGGGAAGAGGACGATGTCCGAGGAGTCAGTGGGTGAAGTGGCTCCGCTTGCTGCTGATCGCGGTGCTCGTCGCGGTACCGATGGTCGCCCTGGGACAGGATGCGCCCCCGGTGGACCCGCTCGCGGAGGGGGCAACGGACCTCGCCCGCGAGGTGCGCGACATGCCGGTCGCGACGACGGTCCGGCTCATCGTCATCCTCACGGCGTTGACGTTCCTGCCCGGAATCATCATCGTAATGACGCCGTTCACGAGATTTATCGTCGTCTTTGGTCTCCTTCGGCAGGCGCTTGGTCTCCAGCAGTCGCCCCCGAACCAGGTCCTCATCGGGTTGGCGCTGATGATGGCCATGTTGGTGATGCGTCCCACGCTCGAGGTCGTGCAGGTCGACGCCATCGACCCGTACATCTCCGGGGCCATCGATACGACCGAAGCCTATGATGCGGCCATCGGTCCCATGCGGACCTTCATGCTGGAGAACACCCGGCGGACGGACCTCGCAGCGGTGATGGAGATGGGCCGGGTCGAGCCGCCGGGATCGCTGGCGGAGATTCCGACGTCTGCCGTCGTGACCGCCTTTGTGCTGTCGGAGCTGAAGACCGCATTCGTGATCGCCGTCAAGGTGTATCTGCCGTTCCTCGTCATCGACATCATCGTGGCGAACATTCTGCTCGCGATGGGGATGATGGTCCTGCCTCCCGTCATCATCTCGTTGCCGTTCAAGCTGCTGTTGTTCGTACTGATGGATGGCTGGAACCTGTTGGTCCGGTCCATGGCAGCGGGCTTCGGGTGAGGAGGACCGTATGAACATCGCCGAGGCGATCATGTGGGGGCAGTACTCGGTCCTCACGATCATGCTGGTCTGCGGACCCGTGCTGCTCGCCGCGATGGTCGTCGGGTTCATGATTTCGCTCATGCAGGCCGTGACCCAGATCCAGGAGATGACGCTCGTGTTTGTCCCGAAGATCCTGGTGGTGATGCTTGTGACCGTACTGCTCGGTGGTTGGATGCTGGAGCAGGCTGTCGTCTTTGGGCAGCGCTGTTTCTCGTCGGCCGCTGTCGTCGACTCCGAGTAGGGCGAAGTGGATCCCGGCTGGCTGATCACGGGCATGCTGGTTTCGGCGCGGGTCGCTGGCATCTTCCTGACGCTTCCGGTCCTCGGCATGATGGGGATCCCGACGCCCGTCAGAATCCTCATGTCGATGGCCGTGACGCTCGTGATCGCACCGGTGGTCCCGCCGGCGGCAGAGCCGCTGATGGTCAGTGCGATGACGGTGAGCGTGGTCTCGGAACTGGTCATTGGCATATTGATGGGCGGCGTGATCCGGATGGTCTTTGGCGCCCTGTCGCTGGGTGGCGAGCTGATTGGCAGCCAGACCGGCCATGCAGCGGCGCTCCAGTTCGACCCGACGCTCCAGCTGTCCCAGGGGCCTCTCGGCTCGATCGTCACCTTTCTTTCTTCTGCGGTCTTTGTCGGTCTGGACATGCATCTGCAGGTGCTCGTCGCTCTCGCTGACTCCTTCTACCTGGTGCAGCCGGGAGCAAGGGTCGACCTTCTCCATGCCTCCGTGGTGTGGATTGAACTGGCGGGCGTGGTGATCAAGACCGGTGCTCGCATCGCGGCACCCGCCGTCGTGCTGGTCTTCGTCATCAATCTCTTCGTGGCAGTGATCACACGCCTCTCGCCACAGATGAACATCTTCTTCAGTCTCGGCATGCTCCTGACGCTGTGGGCAGGGATGATCATCTACTTCGCCGGAATGCCGCTCCTGCTGGAGTTCCACATCGGGGAGGTCCGGTCTGCCATGGAGCTCATCCCCGAGATCCTTGACCGGCTGGTGAGGTGAGGGATGGCGGAGGACGAAGGGCAGGACAAGACCCATGACCCCACCGGGAAACGGATCCAGGAGTTCCGTGACCGGGGCCAGGTCCCGAAATCCCAGGAGGTCACGACCACCATCGGCCTGTTCACGGGCGGCATCGCCATGCTCTGGGCGACGCCCTACCTCGGGAGAGCGGTGTCGGACGTGTTCATGATCAGCTACGCCCGAATTCCCGAGCGGAGCTTCACGCCCAGTGAGGTTCTGCTGCTGTTCGGCTCCGTCGGAAGTCGGGTGCTGGCGGCGCTCGCCCCTCCCGTTCTGGTGTACCTCGCGATCATGGTGGCGGCTGGCTACATCCAGCAGCGCGGGGCCTTCCCAAAGGAACCGTTCAAGGATGCCCTGCAGAAGCTCAATCCGATCAGCGCCTTCAAGGAAAAGTTCCTTTCGGCAAAGCCATTCGTGGAGCTGGCGAAGAGTCTTCTGAAGCTGCTGCTCATTGGGTGGCTGGTGTTCTCCGCGGTGCGGGACCGGTTC
>JAYYRS010000565.1:0-5424 GCA_036126975.1 Myxococcota bacterium | reverse complement strand
CAGGGCCGGGTCGCGGACCATGGATGCAGGAACGCGTGGGGTCCGGCGTCGGTTCGGGGGACGCACTGCTGCCGCGCAGGCAGGACCGCCGCCGCAGATCGAGGGACTGTCCGGTGATGAATACGGCGGAAGGAATACAATTAAACAAGTATTAAAGTATATTTTCCAATAATCATCAGCGATTTTCATGCCATCCACCAAGCGGTCGGTCGACGCCCGGATTGGATCAAGAGGGCCAGATCTGGTTAGCTGGGGGTGCCCGAAAGTCTTGACATCGCAAGACTGTCGGCGACCGGCAGCCCAGAAGGGCTCCGGTTCAACTGAATGAGGAGTTCCCATGTCTCGCATCCTGACCACCTCTGTCGCTGGCCTCGCTCTCATGTGGTCCGCCACGGCCGCCGCGAAGGATCGGCCCATCTCCGACCACACCCAGTCGGTGACCATCGCGCCGCTCAAGGCCACGAACCCGTTCCTCCTTGCGGAGTACGAGAAGTCGCTCTCTGACAAGACGAGCTTCACGGCGGGTGCCGGCTACGGAAACTTCAACAGCCTCTGGCTGCGGATCCAGAATGCCGGTGCATCGACCGTCGGTGCTTCCGTGACGATCGGTCAGGTTGGCGTCACCGGCGCCTACAACTACTACTTCAAGCACTTCAACCGTGGCTGGTACACGGGCGGCGGCCTGGAGTACGACCTCTACACGCTCACCTACGAGGGCGGAGGACAGTCGGCGAGCCCCGGTAGCTACTCGAACGTCACCGTCGGGCCGCACATCGGCTACAAGATCGCAGGTGAGGGCGGATTCACCTTCTCCTGGGACTATGGCATCGGCTACCAGCTCACCTTCGGCAGCGATGACGCCCAGGCGGCGCTTGCAATCTCCGCCCCGTCGATCGCCGACTCTCGGGTGGCGTCGATGGGCAGCCTCAACATGGGCTGGTCATTCTGATCCATCGGACCGCATGAGCAGGGCCAGTGGCGGCGGATTCCCGCGGTCGCTGGCCCTCTCTTCTTTTCTGGAATCCCTACCGGGTGGGCCTCTTGAAGCATCGGGCGTCGCGTCTGCAGGCCCCGGTGGTGGTGCGTGGGGTCCGCTGTGGCCTCTCCGCCGCGGCCCTTGTGGTCGCGTTCGGTCACCAGTACTGGTCGTGGAGCGAGCGGGCCCACCACGCCGCCCGGGCGGGGGTCGGGGCGCGGGAGCCCCTGGTGTGGATCCAGCACGCGCGCGCCGCATGCCTCGCGGCGTCGGGGGCCGCGTGTGACTCTCTCGCGGACCTGGTGGACCACGGCGGAGAGGACGGAGGTGTCCCGGGACGCGACAAGATCGCACGGCAGCTGGACGCGCTCGAGGGCGATGGCCCGGGCATCTACCGCTATGCGCTGATGCCCGACGGCCGGGGGGGATTCGCGGCCCGGGCGTCGCGGATCGATGGAGAAGAGACGTGGCAGATTGGCCCCAGCGGTGGGCCGACCCGGGTCACGCCGCCCCGGGAACTCCCGGGCGGAAGGCTCGCGGCGTTCGCCGGATGGCTGTCCATCGGCGCGTTCGCGGTCCATCTCGCGACGCTCCTGCCGCTGACCCGCCATGTGGCGGCACGGATTTCGAAACCGCTCCGGCGTCGGTGGGTCGCGGCCCTCGTGTTTCTCGGCGGTCTGCTCCTCCCGGTGATGATCGGTCTGGCGCTGCTCCTGATGGGCCGCATCCTGCTTCCCTGAAGTGCCCCCCCTCGCCTCCTCATGAATTGCGGGTGATACGTTCTCCTGGCGGATGCTGCCCGCCGCGCACCGCCCCGACCCGTGTGCATGGGAGACCCCCGATGAGCCCGATATGTGCCGCCTCGCTGGCTGCCGCCACTGGGGCAGAGCGAGACCAGCGATCGCTTCCGATGTGGCGGTACCCCACTTCCGCCCGGATCGCGGAACTCGCGGGCCGCAGCCGCCGGCCGGGGATCGACCTCAAGCAGTCGGACGAGGCCAGGGCCGATCTGCAGGGGACCTGAGAGGCGGCAGATGGCTCCTCCGAATCCTCTCTCCGTCGTTGCTTGGCGCGGCGTGCGACTGCTGGCCCTGGCGCTGTTCGCCGCCGTGGCGGCGCTCGCGGGCGTGGAGGTCACGCTCCAGCTTGCGGTTCGTCTGGGTGCGCCCTCGGTGCTCGCGGATCCCGAGGCCTACGCCCACCCGCTCTGCGACCCCTGGTTCTGGCGAACCCGCGCGCGGCAGGCCCGGCCCGAGACCGGACCGTCCCGACGGCTGCACCCGGTGCTGGGATGGATTCCTCCGGCGAACCGGACGGGCGTCGACGGAGCCTGGCGACCGGACCCCGCCGCGGTGGGTCCGCCCGTCGTGTTGTTCGGAGACAGCTTTGTCGCGGGCACGACCGGGGATGACGCACGGATCGCCAGCCGGATGCAGCGCCGCCTGGACGAGGCGGGGCATCCGGCGCGCATCGAGGACCGGTCGGTCGGTGGCTATGGCCTGGACCAGACGCTGCTGCGTTTCCTGGAGCGCGCACCCCAGCTGCCCGCGGCCACCCCCGTCGTGATCGGTGTGCTCACGACCGACATCGACCGCACACTGCTCGCGGAGCGGGATGCACCCAAGCCGCGGTACATCCTGGACGACCAGGGCGTGCTCGAGCTGGAGACCGCTCACCTCACGGAGCCGATTCCTGCGCCGGCCTGGCGAGTGCTGGTGTTGTCCCGTCTGCGTCGCGCACGCGCGGGGTGGTCGGCGCAGTCCGCTGGGCGGCCGCATCCCGAGTGTCGGGTAGAGGAAAAGACCCGTCTTGCGCGTGCGCTCCTGACATCGCTGGCCAGGACATGCGAGGCGGGCGAGCTTCGCTGTCTGGTGGTTCCCTTCCTCCGAGAAGAGGACCTCGTCCGCCCGGCCGGATGGCGGGAGCGTCTGCTGGAGGGAGTGGCGCCCCCGGTAGAGGTCCTCCGGCTGCGTCCCGTCCTCGCGTCGTCCGCGGAGCCGCTCTTCGGACGCGACCGACATCCCAATGCCACGCAGAATCGCCTCGTGGCGGACGCCCTCGCAGCCTGGGTGCGGGGTGGCGGCTGAGGGACGCAGGGAGCGGTAGCCGCAGCCGCGGGCGTCCGCCGACGCAGGCGGCGGGAGGCGTCAGTACGTGTGCCAGCCCAGCGACCGGAGGAGGTCGCAGCGTTCCCGGAACACCCCGCTGGTCACGGAAGACCCTGCGGCGTTGAACTCCACGAGCGTGCCGCCATCTGCGGCCATCCCACCGCCCGCATCGAACAATGGCCAGGCACCGATCTCCGCCACGGACGGTGCTGCGTCGAGCGTGCCGACCCAGGCAGCCTGCATGACCCGCGAGAGAGCCCGCTCGGGCGCGGTGAAGTACTCGGGAGTCGTGCCGAACACGAAGGGCAGCTCGGCGGCATGAAAGGCGCCCCACTCCTCGAGACCGGGGTAGCTCTGCAACCAGTCTGGCGCCTCGGAGAAGAGGAAGCCACGCGCGTCGACGTGGGCGGACACGGCATCCAGGAACGAGAGGGTCGGGCAGGCGAAGACGAGGTCTCCGTAGAAGGCATCGTAGGCCTGCTGGGGCGAGCCGAAGGCATCACTGGTGTAGGCCTCGATGACGGGTGCGGGGTCATCCCAGCCCTGGTACGCGGCCACTCCCGAGAGGGCCTCGACGAGTGCATCGTCGGTGTCGATGCCGAGCATCCAGGTGAAAAAGACTCCTTCGTTCTCGTTGAATCCAGCGGTGACGGGCACCCGATTGAACTCGCCTCGGGCGAAGGCTTCCCGGGCGGGCATGGGCAGGAACACGCCGTCGATATTGGGAGAGAAGTCGAAATCCGAGACCGTGTCGAGGATCTCCTCTGCGTCGAGATCCCGAAGGCAGGAGACGCTCTGTGAACCAGAACAGCCGAGCTCGTAGGCGATGTATGCGCCCACGTCCTCGGCGCTGAAGTCATGGCCGGTCCCTTCGGTCTCGTTGAGCGGCCATTCGAGGAACCCACAGCCTGCGGACTGCAGCAGCGCCCCGCTGAACATGTCCTCGGCCATTGGGCTCGCCAGGAGGGCGCAGGTCGTCATCGCGCCGGCCGACTCTCCAAAGACCATCAACTGCGCGGGATCCCCGCCGAGCATGGATGCGTTGTCCACCACCCACTGCAGCGCCGCCAACGAATCGAAAAGTCCCTGGTTCCCGGAGCTCCCGCCGTCTCCATGGGCGGTGTGGTCCTCTGCCGAGAGGTCGGCATGGGCGAGGAAGCCGAATGCGCCAAGCCGGTAGTTGTGGGTGACGACGATGGCCTGCTCTGCGAGCTGTGGTTCGAGCGCGTAGGTGTCGAGGCTCCCGGCACCCGCCGTGAATGCACCGCCATGGGTGAAGAACAGGATGGGGAGTGCCGCATCCGCTTCGGTGCCCGCGGGCCGGAAGATGTTCAGCGTGAGGCAGTCCTCGCTGCCGTACACCTCGGGGATGAAGCCCGATGTGTCTGCCTGGAGGCAGACGTCTCCGAATGCGTCGGCCTCCAGCGGTTCCGTCCATGGGGAGATGGGAACGGTACGTGCGAATCGAAGCGCATCGACCGGTGGCTCTGCGTACGGCACGCCGAGCCATTGCTCGAGCGCGCCGCTGCGGTCACCGAGGATGCAGCCCGTGGAGGTGGCGAGCCCCAGCGATGCGTCTTCCGGGCAGGGGTTTTCCGGTGTACCGGAGTCCCCGCCGGGTGGGCGGGTGTCGTCTGGTTCGGCCTGGGTCGGTCCCGAGGTCTGGCCCTCGATGCAGCCCAGGAGAGGAAGAGCGGACAGCAGCAGAAGATGCAGGGGCATGGAGGAAGCATACCGCGTCCCGACAGGCCGGCGCGACGGCCCGCGCGTCGGGTCTTGGGGCAGGACTCAACGATGGAAGGCCTGCAGATGGATGGCGCCGGAGTTGTAGGGCTCGGGGTTTTCGCCAATTGCGTACCCGAATCCGGCGCCCGCAGGTGGGCTTCCATCCACAGACGCCATCTCACGGTCGGGCTCCCACTGCGTGGGACCGACGCCAGCATTGCCTGGGTCGTCGAACGGACAGCCATTGTTGAACCCGGAACTCCAGGTGGGTCCCCACGTGTTCGCGGGGTAGGCTCCGTCGCGATCCACGGCGTTGAAGTACAGGTTCGTGTCGCAGAGGTTGCCAACGGCCGTGAGGGTTCCCGCGACCATGGGGATGCCGTCTGACGAGGAGCGTGCCGCCGGACCCCCTGCCGCTGCGACCACTGCGCCCAGGGTGGTCGGGGCGCCGTCCGCCAGCGCGTAGGACGCCCAGATGCCCGACGGAGCGTGGAGGAACATCGCTTCCGTGCCGAGGACGTCATGGTAGGCGGCGGACTTGAAGTCCTCGCCCGGGCGGGAGAGGTCGCCGAGTGTCGTGGTGTCCGTGTCGAGCAGGCTGCGATTGTTCCAGGT